>CAYRHK010000068.1:0-10501 GCA_964423825.1 uncultured Terricaulis sp.
GATGAGCAGGTGGCCCGGCTCGACTTGTGCGAAACCCTCGAACAGCGTCGCGAACAATTGTGCGAAGTGCGCGTCCACCTGCTCGAACGCTTTCAAGAGCCGCTCACGGCCCTCGGCGTTCAAGGCGCCGATGGCGCGGCGCAACTTGGCCACGGCTTGGGCCACGTCTTCCTTTTCGCGCGTGAGTTCGGCGATGCGCGCCTGGACTTCCGTGAGTTCCTCTTCCGCGCGCAGATTGACCGGTCCCGCCGCGTCGCGTTCGGATTTCAGGCGCTCGAAGCGGCGCTCGATTTCGGGCAGGGCGGCCTGCGCCAACGGCCCGCTCGCCAATCCCCCCGCCAATGTCATCAAATCGTTCGGCGCAACGCCCGTCTGCTCGCGCGCGTGCGCCTCGATGTCAGCCACGCGCGCCTGAGCCGCCTCCGCTTGCGCCGCCGCGCCAGCGCGACGCTCGCGCGCACTCGAGTGCGCTTCCTCCAGGGCGCGCGCGGCTTCGCCTGCTTGACGCGCGGCGGCCTCCGCTTCCGCCACTCGATCGCTAGCGCTCTGACGGCGCGCCTCCGCTGTTTGCGCTTCCTCCATCAGCGTCGCGAGTTTCGCGCGCGCTTGAACCGGCGCCGCCTCTGCAGCCATGCGGCGCTCGCTGACCGCCTTCAACTCCCGCGCCAGCGCCGTCAGTTGCGCCTTGGCGTTGTCATGGCGCGTGCGCCACGCATCGACCTCGCGCGCTATGGCTTCCGCGCGCGCTTGGCGCTGTGAGCGTTCGCGCACAATCGCCTGCAGGGTGACGCTCGCTTCAGCCGCGAGGCGGCGCGCTTCATCGGCCTGCGAACGCGCGGCGCCAAGTGCGCGCTCGTCTCCTGCCGGCGCGGCTTTCGCCGCGCTCCCTGCGGCTTCCAGCGCCGCGCGCGCATCGCTGAGCTCCTGAGCAAGCGCTTGTGCCTGCGCATCGAGATCGGCGCGGCGTTCGATAAGACGCGCGCGTTCGCCTTCCAACCGCTCCAACAATCGCTGGGCGTCCGCTTCCCCATTCGCCAGTCGGGGCGCTTGCGCGCGCGCGGCTCGAACCTGCTCGTCCGCAGCTTGACGCGCCGCACGCGCGCCTTCGTGCTCCGCTTTCGCCGCCGAATATTTCGAGAGAGCGGCTTCGCACTCGGCGCGGGCGTCCGCGAGGCGGGCGCGCTGTTCGAGCCGCGCCGCCGCCGGCAATGGCGCGCTCGCGCGGCGCACGAAGCCATCCCAACGCCAGAGATCGCCTTCACGCGAAACCAGACGCGCGCCGGAATCGAGTTGGCCCGCAAGGCGGTCGCCGTCTTTGGCGTCGACGACGCCGACAAGCGCCAAGCGCGGGCCAAGCGCGGCGGGCGCCTTCACAAAGCGCGACAGCGGTTCAGCGCCGGCCGGCAATTTCGCGTTCGGCGCGCGCGCCCCGCGCCAATGCGCAGGCGCATCCGCATCCAGCGCCGCATCGAGATCGTCGCCCAGGGCCGCCGCGATGGCGCGCTCATAGCCGCGCTTCACATCGATCTCGCCTATGACAGGCGCAAACGTCGACGTCGCCTCCGGCGCAACCTGTGCAAGTGCGCGAACCTCCGCCTCTAGCGTGCGTGCCTTCGCCTCCGCTTCGCGCAACGCGCCGAGCAGAGCGGTCTCGGCGGCGGCGGCGGTTTCGAGCGCTTGCTCTCGGGCTTCCAGTGTTGCGCGCGCCTGCGCCGCTTCAGCGCGCGATGCTTCGAGTTTGCTTGCGGCTTCGGCGATGGTCATGTCCAGCGCGGCCTGCTTTGGAAGCGCTTTGGTCAGCGCCTCCAAGGCGCGCGCTCGTTGCTCCACGCGCGCGTACCGCGCCTCGGCGCCCTCGGCAGCCTCGCTCAGCGCGCGCGCACGCGCCTGCGAAGCGGCAAGGGCCGCCGCTTGCACTTCCAAGGCCGCGTCTGCTGCGGAGCGGCGCGCCTGCGCGTGCATCTCCGCCTCTTGAGCGGCCATGAGCCTAACGTTTTCGCTCTTGTCGTCGCGCGCCCCAAGTGTCGCGGCTTCTTCGTTTAGGCGCCTTAGCGAGGCCTCCGCATCGGCGCGCAACGCCTCAAGCCGCTCGCTCTCAGCATTGGCCCGCGCGCGATCCTCGTCGCAGCGCGCCATCACCGCGTCCGCCTCGGCGACATCACGTTCCAACCCCACGCGCACGCCTTCTAGCCGGCGCAACACGGCGGCCGCTACGAGTTCTTCCTCTCGCAGAGGCGCCAACGTCTCGCGCGCCGCCTCTACCGCGCGCGCAGCCATGCTTGCTTGCGCCGCCGCCTCTGCCACGCTCCGCTCGGTCTCGCGCAAATTCGTTTGCGCCTCGCTCAAGCGCTCGTTGGCGTCGCGCAAGCGCCGGTGCAGCAGCAGCGCTTCGGTTTCGCGCAGCGTTTGCGCGAGACCGCGGTAGCGCTCGGCTTGTCGCGCTTGCTTCTTGAGGCTAGACGCCTGGCCCTCGATCTCGACCAACACCTCATCGAGGCGCGTGAGGTTGCTTTCGGCGCCCTTGAGCTTCAGATCGGCTTCGTGGCGGCGCGCGTGCAGGCCCGCGATGCCAGCAGCTTCCTCGAGGATGCGGCGGCGGTTCTCCGGCTTTGACGCGATGAGCTCGCTGACTTGCCCTTGTCGCACCAAGGCCGGGGAATTGGCGCCGGTGGCCGCGTCGGCGAACAGGAGCTGCACATCTTTCGCGCGGACTTCGCGTCCGTTGATGCGATAGGTCGAACCCATGCCCCGGCGTATGCGGCGCGAGATCTCAAGCGTGTCTTCAGTATGGAACGGCGCCGGCGCGCGGCCCGCGACGTCGTTGAGCACCAAGACCACTTCCGCGAATTCGCGCGCGGGGCGCCCGGCGCTGCCTGCGAAGATCACGTCCTCCATGTCGCCAGCGCGCATGGACTTGGCGCTGGTCGCGCCCATGACCCAGCGCACAGCTTCCAAAAGGTTGGACTTGCCGCAACCGTTGGGACCCACAACGCCCGTCAGCCCCTCGGCGATTGGCGCGCGAGCGGGGTCTACGAAACTCTTGAAGCCCTGGAGCCGCAGCTCGGTGATGCGCACGGGCGCTTCGCTACCTCTTAGCTTTGCTCGGCGAGCGCCGCGTCGAGCAGCGCCGCGAGCGCCTCGTAAGTTTGCGGCGTGTCGACCTTGCGGCCATTGAGAATGAGCGTGGGCGTGCCGGTGATCTGGAAGTCTCGGTCGCCCGCTTCGACGATGCGTCGAATGCGCTCAGCGCCCTCTTGATCGGAGATGCACGCGAGCACCTGCTCTTCCGACAGACCCGCTGCGTCGCCGATCTCGATGAATTTGCGCCGCACGCCTTCGATGTTGCCCGAAGCGAAGATCGCTGGCTGTTGGCGGAAGAGTTCGCCCACGCGCACGAAGTATTGCTCCGGCGTCGCGCCGCCGCAGCGGGCAAGCTGGAACCCGGCGACGGCCACGGGCGCCGGATTGGTCGGGTACTCGCGGAACACGAAGCGCACGCGGCCGGTGTCGATATAGTTGGCCTTGAACTGGTCCCAGACCCGCGCGTGCAACTCCGCGCAGTGCGGGCAGGTGGAGGAGGCGTACTCGATCAGCGTCACCGGCGCGTCTGCCGAGCCTAGCACCATGTCGTCCGGGCTCACGGCGCTGCCGCCGCCCCCGCCGCCGCACCCAGCAAGCGCGAGCGCGCCAGCGCCCAACAAAGCCAGCGCCTGGCGGCGGCCGAAGACCAACATGAGAACCCTCCAAAGCTTATGTGGCGGAAGCCATAGAGACTTTTGGCGGGGGAGGGAACCTTACGCCCGCTTCACTGCGCGCCCAAGCCGCATCAGCGCCGACTTGAGCCCCGGATCGCCCACGGGGTCGAGCGCCTGCGCGAGGGCGGTTTCTTCCGCCTGGGTCAACGCCCGTTTCAACGGCGCGACATTGGCCGCTGGCCTAACCGCGATCGCGCGCTGCTCGATCCGCACCGACTTGATCTTGGCCCCGGCGACCCGAAGTCGCTCGATCAGCAGCGGCGCCTGCTGTTGCAGGAAGGGGGCGAGCGCCCCCGGCGCCTTCAGAACCAACGTGCCTGCAACCAGCTTCTCCGGGGTGGCGCGCGCGAAGCTTTCGCCCGCGATGTCGGCCCAGCGGCGCTTCAATTCGCCTAACCCGAGCCCGGTTTCCTTGAGCAACGGCCGAAGCGCCGCGGTCACCGCCTTGCCAGCCCTCGGGGGCGGCGCGATCACGGAGCGGCCTCGCACCGCGCCGAGCGCGCGCGACGCCTTCGCTTCGTCGAGCCCTGGCGCGACCGCGCCGGGACGGAATCGCTCCCGCAATGTCATAAGACCCCCATCGAATCGTACAGCCCTTAAGAAAGGTTAAAGATGTCGCGGGCGCGCCGAGCCCCCAAAAGTCGAAACGTTGTGGAAGACGTCGTCGCGACTCGGGAGAACCTGAGAAACTCATTGCTCAGTTGGTATGATCGCAACGCTCGCGATTTGCCCTGGCGCGTACGCGGGGGCGGCGCCGACCCCTATCGGGTTTGGCTCTCCGAGGTGATGTTGCAGCAAACCCTGGCGGCGACCGTGGCGCCGTACTTCGCCCGTTTTCTGGAGCTTTGGCCCGATGTCGCCGCGCTGGCGGCGGCGCCGCGCGAAGACGTGCTCGCCGCCTGGGCGGGGCTTGGTTACTACTCGCGGGCCCGCAATCTGCACGCCGCGGCGCAAATCTTGGCGCACGAGGGTTTTCCCGAGACGGAAGCCGGTTGGCGCGCACTGCCCGGGGTGGGCGCCTACACCGCCGCCGCCATGGCGGCCATAGCCTACGAACAACCGGCCAATGTCGTCGACGGCAATGTCGAGCGCGTGATGGCGCGGCTCTACGCGGTCGATACCCCGTTGCCGGCGGCCAAAGCTGGACTGAAGGCGCTGGCTGCGAGCTTGGTCGGCGAAAATCGCCCCGGCGACTGGGCGCAAGCTCTTATGGACCTTGGCGCGATGGTCTGCACCCCCCGCGCGCCCAAGTGCGGGGCGTGTCCGTGGGCCGATGCTTGTGCGGTGCGAGCCGCGGGCGCGCCCCAAACCTACCCGCGCCGCGCCGCCAAACCCGAGCGCCCTCATCGCTACGGCGTTGCATTCCGTGTTGTACGGGATGGCTTGCTCTGGCTGGTGCGGCGCCCGGAGCAGGGTCTGCTCGCCGGCATGGCGGGATTGCCGACGACGGAATGGCGCGGACGCGCCTGGACCCATGCGGCGGCGCTTGCCGCAGCGCCGTTCTTGGGCGACTGGAAGCACAGGGGCGCCGTGCGCCACGTTTTCACGCACTTCTCATTGACCCTTGAGGTGTATGAAAGCAGCGCCACGCCTCCAGGCGAGGGCTACTGGGGCGACGCCGCCGCGCTGCCAAGCGTGTTCCGTAAGGCTGCCGCCGTCTGACGCCGGCAAATGCTAACGCGCCGGCCACTTAAATGAATCGAAATTGACTATAAAAAACAGCAACAAAGGTTGCCGCCCTCATCATGCCTTAAGGATGCTCTGTTTCATAATGGCGCCTTCGAAGAGATCGCGAATAACGCGTCCTTCGGCGGCGTTGGTCGGTCGTTTCTCCAGGGCGTGAGCGCATGGCGCGGGTGGCGGTATTGTTGGGCGGTTTGAGCCCTGAGCGGACGGTTAGCCTGTCCTCCGGCGCGGGCTGCGCGGCGGCTCTGCGCCGCCTGGGTCACGATGTGACCGAAGTAGATCCCCAAGACCCGAATTGGATTGTACAACTTGACCAGCTGCGGCCCGACGCAGTCTTCAACGCGCTCCACGGCGAGTGGGGCGAGGATGGCCGCGCCCAGGGCGTACTCGACTACCTAAAGCTTTCTTATACACACTCAGGCGTGCTGGCTTCCGCGCTGGCCATGGACAAGGACAAGTCCAAGGCTGTGTTCGCGCAAGCCGGATTGCCGCTGGCGCGCGGCAAGCTGATGGACCGGCGCGAAGCCGCGCAGGCCCACCCGATGCCCGCGCCGTATGTGGTAAAGCCCAACGCGCAGGGCTCGTCGGTGGGCGTGTTCATAGTGCGCGAAGGCGCCAACCGTCCCCCCGAACAATTGCTCGATCCCGACTGGACTTTTGGCGACGAGGTGCTGGTCGAGGAGTTCATCGACGGCAAGGAATTGACCGTGGCGGTCATGCATGATCGCGGCGCGCTGGCCGTCACCGAGATTTTCGTCACCAGCGACGGCGATTGGTACGACTTCGACGCCAAATACGCCGAGGGAGGCTCCCGTCATGTGGTGCCTGCCGACATTCCCCAGACTGTCGCCGATCAGTTGATGCGCGCGGCCGAAGCCGCCCATCATGCGCTGGGCTGCCGCGGCGTGACGCGCAGCGATTTCCGCTACGATCCCAAGCGCGATCGCATCGCGCTTCTGGAGGTGAACACCCAGCCCGGCATGACGCCGACCTCGCTGGTGCCTGAGCAAGCCGCGCATATCGGCTTAAGCTATGACGATCTCGTCGCCTGGATTTTGGGGGACGCCTCATGGCCACGGTGAGAGCGCGCCGCCCCGGTCGCGCCGCTGGCCCGGCGCGGTCAACCCGCCCGATGCCGTCGCAACCGATCCCGCGCTTGGCGCAGATCAAGCTGGCGGGCGGCGCCGAGGGCGACAAAATTCGCGTCACCGGCCGCAGCCTGATGCTCGGGCTCGCAGGCGCCCTCATGTTCTTCGGCGTCAGTGTCGCCGGCGCCAGCTTCTTGGGCTCGTCTCTGTTCGATGTGCGCGAAGCTACCGCCCGCGCCGCCGACGCAACCGCCGCCGACATCGGCTTTGCGCTTGACGACATCGCCGTGCGCGCCATGCCCGACACCCCCGACCTGAGCCCCGCGCGCATCGATGAAGTGCGTGCACTGCTCGCCGATACCGATCGGCGTTCGGTTCTGGCCGCCGATCCCGCGCAGTTGCGCGCGCGCGTGGAGGGGCTCGACTGGGTGGCGTCAGCGCGGGTGCGCCGCCTTTGGCCGCAACGCATACTCGTCGAGATCGAGCGCCGTCAGGAAGTCGCGCTCTGGCGCGAGGATGGAGAGACCTCCGTCATCGACGTCAATGGCGAGCGTCTGCTGACCGCGCGCGCCGCCGATTTCCCGAACTTGCCGCTGGTGATCGGCGCCGGCGCCGGCCCTGCCGCCGAGGGGGTGCTCGCAACCTTGGACGGATTGCCCGATGTGCGCGAGCGCATGCGCGCGCTCGTGCGCGTCAACGATCGCCGTTGGAATTTGGAGCTTAAGTCCGGCGCCGTTGTCGCGCTTCCAGAAGCTGACCCCGCCGCCGCGCTCTTACAGCTGCAGCGCTTGCAGAGCGACTACGCGCTGCTCGACCGTCCGGTGTCGCGCATCGACATGCGGGTGCCGGGCCGCTTGGCGGTGCGCGTCGAGCCCGCACTCGCCGGCGCCCGCTACGCCGTCGCGGGTGACGCATGATCCTCACGCGCGCCTCCTCACCCAAACAAGTCCTGGAGCCGCCGCAAACGCCGCTCACCGCCGCGCTCGATGTCGGCGTGTCCAAGACCGTGTGCTTGGCCGCACGCCGCGATCCCGTGCTCGACATGCACCCCGAACGCCCGCTCCGCGTGCTCGGCGTCGGCGTCCAGACCGCGCCCGCGATCGCCAGCGGCAAACCCGCCGACTTCGATGCCTGCGCGCGCGCCATTCGTGTCGCGATACAGGACGCCGCCGCCATGGCGGGCGCCCCGATCGAGCGCGTCATCGCGTCGTACTCCGGGCCAGGCCTCGCCTCCAAACTGGTGCGGGCCAGCGTTAAGGTGCGCACCGGCGCCATCGCCGGGCGCGATATCGACGCCGTCGTTGCCGCGGCCCATCAAGTGGCGAGCGCCTCAGATCGGATGACGCTTCACATCGAGCCGCTGCGCTATTTCATCGACGAGGGCGCGCCGCTCGCCGACCCTTGCGGTCTTTCCGGCGCGCGGCTCTCCGTGGACGCGTGCGCGGTCACCGCGCCGCAGGGCGCGGTGAAGGCGCTGGCGGCCTGCGTGAACGCGGCGGGCGTCGACATCGAGGAAGTGGTCGCAGCTCCATTCGCGTCTGGGCTCGCGGTGCTCACTGACGATGAGCGCGACGAAGGCGCGCTGGTGCTCGACCTCGGCGCCGGCGCCATCGGCCTGAGCGTGTACGCGCCAGAGGGGCTCGCGCATGCGGAGACGATCTCGTGCGGCGGCGTGCGCATGACCCGCGACTTAGCCGCCAAGCTGCAAACGACCTTTGCCGCCGCCGAGCGCGTGAAGTTGCACTTTGGCGCGATTGGCGGCGGCTTCGATCGCCGCGAAGCGGTCCAAGCCCCCCGCCTTGGCGGCGACGGGCGCTTGGAGGCCGCCACGACGTTGCGCGGCGTCATCGCCGACACCCTGCGCCCGCGCCTGCACGAGATGCTGCTGCTCGCGCGCCAGCAAGTTTCGCGCGCGGGGTTTGGTGGCGCCGCCGGGCCGCGCCGCGCAATTCTGGTTGGCGGTGGCGCCCAGATTGCCGGCATCCGTGAACTCGCGACCGAGACCTTGGGCATGCCGGTGCGGCTCGGCGCTTCTCTCGACCTCTGCGGCTTCGATCATGGCGAAGCCAGCCCAGCGTTCGCCGCTGCGGCCGGCCTGCTCCGCTATCGCTTCGACAACCCAGATCTCGCCGACGTCGAACACAACTTCCAGCCGACCCTGGCAGGGGTCGCATCGCTGATGCGCGGCGCTGGCGGCGATGTCTGGGCCTGGTTGCGCGAGAATTTCTAGAGGCCCGCATCCACATGCGACCCCGGCGGCGGTAAAGAGCGAAAGACGCGCCATAGAGGTTGAGCATGGAAGACCTGTTTCGTCAGTTCTGGTGGCTGATTTTTCCCCTGTTCGGGATGTTCATGGCCGTGAACGGCATGTTCACCAGCGAGCGCCGCTCGCGCGACGTGATCAATCTGATCAAGTCTTATACAGATCGTGGCCAGGAGCCGCCGCCCGAACTCCTGAAACTCGCGGCCAAGGACTGGGATGAGGAGGGGGTCCCGACCTCCCCGCAGAGCCGCGCCCAGAACAACGGCTGGACCTTCTTCACCTTCGCCGCGCTCACCGCCGGCTTTGCTGTGGCCTATGCTTTCACGCAGCAGGAAGACTGGTCCTGGGTGTTCCTGGCGGTCGCCGTTGGCATGGCCGTGTTTGCGCTCGGCGGCCTCGTCATGATGTTCGTTGGCCGCAAGTAACCGCCATGGACGCCGCCGAAGAGGCGCGCCTCATTGGCTTGGCGCGGCGCGGCGATACCCGCGCCTACGGCCAGCTGGTTGACGCCCACCAGAGCGCGGTGCGCGCCTTTCTGCGTCGATTGGCGGGCGACGCCGCCGACGCCGACGACCTCGCCCAGGAGGCCTTCGCCCGCGTTTGGGTGGTGCTCGCGCGCTTCGATGGGCGCTCCAGCTTGCGCACTTTCATTTGCGGCGTGGCCTATCAGTACTGGCGCCGGGCGCGCCGTTCTGGCGCTCGCCGCGTCACCCGTGAAACCGCCTATGCGGCTTTGGAGGATGAGCGTGACGAGCCGCACGCGCGTGCAGCGCAACGACTTGCGCTCCGCCGCGCCATCAACGATCTTCCTGTCGACCAGCAGGCGGCTCTGGCGCTCTGCCTCGGCCAGGAATTCTCTCACGCCGAGGCCGCTGCGGTGCTAAATCTGCCGCTGGGCACGGTAAAATCGCATGTCGCGCGCGGCCGCGTGCGCTTGCAGGAAGCACTCGGTTTGGCGATCGGAGGCCAGACATGACTGACCAGGAACTTGCGGACCTGCTCGGGGCCGCGCCCACGAAGGCCCCCGACCCGGCTTTCCGCTATGACGTGCTGGCGCGCGCCGCCGCGCACGCCAGCCGCCGCGCGGCGCGCACGCGCTCTCTGCGCTACGCGAGCGTGCTCACCCTGGTCGGGTTGGCGGGCGCCGGGCTGCAAGCTATCGGCGCGGGCGGCCCGGCCTTGGCCGCGGCCGGGGTGAGCGCAGTGATTTATTGTTTTGCGCTCGCCGCCATAGAAGGCCCAAAGCGCGCCATCGAGCGTTCGCGCGCGCTCCTTCACGTCGGGCTCTGATGCGCCCGTGGCGCGCCTTGCTTTGGCTGTGCTAACTGACCATGGAAGTCCGGCGCCAAGTCGGAGGGGAGATAATTCATGGAGCCGCGCTTCACCGTCGTGAGCCGCATTACATTGCTTGACCGGCCGATGGTGCTGGGTCACGCGCAAGCCGCCCAGGAGGCGCTCAAGATGGCGCAGAAGTTCGCTGCCCAAGGCATGAACGAAGTGGTGATCGGCGACAACCAAGTGCAGAAGCTGTTCTCCCCGGCAGAATTCTCCGCGCAGTACAACGTCCGCTAAATCATGATCCGGCGCGCCATCCCGTTCGACACGGGGTCCATCCATTTCGTCGGCATCGGCGGCATCGGCATGTCCGGCATCGCCGCGGTGATGAAAAACCTCGGCTACGAGGTCACCGGCTCCGACGCCAGGGAAAG
>CAYRHK010000069.1:0-10465 GCA_964423825.1 uncultured Terricaulis sp.
GATGAAGCCGCCCAGCCGCGAGGCGACCACCGGCTTTCCCATCGCTTGCGCTTCAATGGCGCCGCGTCCGAACGCTTCCGGCTCGATCACCGGGAACACCGCAACGTCGCATGCAGCGAAAGCGCTCGCCATGTCATAGACATGCCCCACAAGACTGACGACTTGCGAAAGCCCCGCCGCCGCGATGGCTTGCTTCAGTTCGTCGACGAAACCAGCGCGACCCTGCGGGTCGCCAGCCAGCACAACTTTGAAACTGTCGGGCCGGCGCTGCTGCATGAGCTTCGCGGCTTCGATCAGTTCCGCTTGCCCCTTCCAGCGCGTAACCCGCGCCGCCGCCAGGATCACCTGCCGACGATCGCCGTAAGGTACGCCCCACCCCGCGCGCATCGCGCGCACAGCTCCCTCGTCAACGCGCGCGGGATCGAAGACATTGAGGTCGACCCCGCGCGGGATCGTGATCACGCGCTCGGGCGCTACCTCGTAGTCCTCAAGCACGTGCTGTCTTGTGTATTCAGAATTGGCGATCACCAGATCGCCCCTCGCCATCACGGAATTGTAGAACCGCTTCAGCGGCGAGCGCGCATTGTAGATCCCATGAAACGTCGTCACGAACGCGACCTTGGCCGCGCGCGCCGCGAAGAAGGCGCTCCAAGCCGGCGCCCGCGAACGGGCGTGCACGATGTTCACGCCGCGTGAGCGGATCAAAGCTTCCAGGCGACGCACGTTGGCGGCGACGGCGATGGGGTTCTTGCTGTGTAAGGGGAGCCTGACCAGCTCGCCGCCGGCCGCCTCGAGGTCCGGCTCGAGGCGACCGCCGGCGCTGGCGACCAAAGCGAGCCCCCCGGCGCGACTGATCGCTTGCGCTATTTCAAGCGTGGTCCGCTCGACGCCGCCAGCGTTAAGCTCAGGTGTAACCTGCAGAACTTTGAAGTTGTGACCTTCTTGCAATGATTTTGTCGCCGTCTTTGCCGTCTCGACCCCAAATGTGGCACGACGCGCATAACGCCAACATTCGCGGAGAGCCATGACTATCCCAGAAATCGAGATGATGGCGCTAGCTGGGCGCTCGCTCGCGGTCGCGCGCCAAAGCGGAAGCGCCCCCACGTTCGTGTGGTTGGGCGGCTTCAAATCCGACATGGCCGGAACCAAGGCCAGCGTCCTATCAGACTGGGCCAGCGACACCGCCAAGGCGTTTGTCCGCTTCGACTATTCCGGACATGGGCGCTCCAGCGGGCGCTTCGAAAGCGGGACCATCGGCCAATGGACCGCCGAGGCCATCGCCGTCATCGATGCATGCACGGCAGGACCACTGGTTCTCGTGGGATCGTCGATGGGCGCGTGGCTCGCCCTACTCGCCGCCCGCGCGCGCCCGGAGCGCGTAGCCGCCCTGCTGCTTGTCGCACCCGCCGCCGACTTCACCGAAAGGCTTATGTGGGCGGATTTCTCACCCGAGGTGCGCCAGGAGATCGAAACCAAGGGCGCCTGGGCGCGTCCGTCCGCCCATGGCGAAGAGCCCCACGTCATCACGAGGCAACTGATCGAAGACGGCCGCTGCTGGCTTGTTATGGACGCCCCCATCCAGTTTGCCGGCCCGGTTCGCATCCTCCAGGGCGGGCGCGACCCCGATGTGCCGGAGGCGCATGCCCGCGCGCTCGCCGCGCTCATTCAGAGCCCCGATCTGCGTTTCGATCTCATTCAAGATGGCGACCACCGCCTCTCACGGCCCCAAGACCTCGCATTATTCACAAGCCTTGCGTCAGAATTGGCCGCCCGTCTCGCCCCCTGAGGGAAGCGCTTGGCATCCGCCCGCGCTTGAGGCATCGCTGTGGCCCAAGACGCGCTGGGGACGTCCGCGGGGAGCCTGCCCATGAGTATTGCCGCACTGATCCTGCCCTTTGCTCTCATGCAAGCGGACGCAGCGCCTTCCACGGGGCGCGTTACCGAGCGCTTCGAGCAATGCATCGCGGCGATCGATTCCGACGCCGAGCGCGCTTACGAAGAGGCGATGGCATGGGCGGCGGAAGCCCAGTCGGTGTTCGCCTATCGTTGCGCCGCGATGGCGCTGATCGGCCAGAACCGCTACGCGGACGGCGCACGGCGCCTCGATTCACTGGGAATGGCGCTCAATCCCGCCGACGCTGCCTTGCGCGCCGCACTGTTCAGCCAAGCGGGCAACGCCTGGCTGCTCGCACGAGAGCCATCGCGCGCCCGCGCCTCGTTCACGCGCGCGATCGCCATCGTGGAGAGCGAACCTGCGCAATTGCCCGACCTTCTGATTGACCGTGCGCGCGCCTACGCCATGGAGGCCGACTGGCGCGGCGCCGAAGAGGACCTAAACCGCGCCCTCGATGTCAGACCTCGCGATTCGCTCGCATTGCGGCTGCGTGCAGAAGTGCGCATGCGCCAGAGCGCTTTCGACCTGGCCGAGGCCGACGCCAATGCCGCCATCGCCATCGCCCCGGCCGAAGTCGATAACTACCTGATCCTGGGTCATATTCGCGAAAGCCGCCGGCTCGGGGCGCCGGTCGACGCCCGCTAACGCACGGGCCCGCGCAAAAATTCTGGACGAAAATCCATGCGTGCTCCGTTATGGAGGCGAGGGAAACATTTTTCCGGAGGCGGAAGTCATGAAGACCAAGGTTAATCTCAAAGCGTGCATGATCGCCGTAGTGGCTTTGGCGGCGACTGCCAGCCCCGCCGCTGCTTGGGATCTGATCGGCGCCCGCGATGTACGCGATCGCACCGAACGCGACACGATTTACGTCGAAGGACCGCGCCAGTTCGAGCGCATTCGGCTTTGCGCCTATCGCAACCCGATCAACATCTACGATCTTGACGTGCGCTTCGCCAACGGCGGCCACCAGGACGTGAGCGTGCGCACCCGCATCAATCCGGGCGAATGCACGCGCGCCATCGATCTCGTCGGCGATGACCGCAATATCGTCTCGGTGTCGATGGTGTACGAAGAAACCAGCTTCCGCCGCCGCCACGCCACCGTGCGGCTGTTCGCGGAGTGAGGTGAAGATCGCACGTCCGCACCCCTCCCCTCGCGGGGAGGGGGTGCGCCTCATCCCCCCTGCCGCACGATCTGGCGCAAATCCCAGCTTTCGTGGCGCATGTTGTCGACGCGCCAACCGCCGCCTTCCCAGACAAGGTCGTACAACACTTCGTCTTCGCGATCGCCATTGACGAAATGCGCGCGCACGGTGGCGTGACTATTCTCAACAACTCCGTCGGTTGTCACCGACACGGCGGCGATCTGCCAATCCTGCGCGTTGACGAACGGATCGAAGTCGAGGATCGGCTCCTGCATCGCTTGCGACCGCGCCATCATGGCTTCGATCTCGGCGCGCAAGCTGGCTGACCACGGCGCCTGCTCCGGAAGCGCTGGGAATGTCGTGACCGCCGGATCGCTGCGGTAGCGCTGGTAGAGCGGCGCGATCACCGTGGCCGGATCGGCGTTGCCGGCGGCGTCGCCATCATTGCCGCTATTAGGCGCAGTCGGCTGCGGCTGACACGCGGCAACCGCCGCCACGCCGCTCAGAAACAAGAACTCGCGTCGCTTCATCATTGCCCTCCCGCCATTGCACCAACCATCAGCTCAGCCCCGCACCCAGCGCACCGCGGGGTCATTAAAGTCAACCACTTCGCCCAATTCATACACGTTGCGATAGCCGTAGCCATGCAAGTTGATGAAGGTCTGTATATTGAGCGCCAATTCGACGCGCTTGAGCACCACGGGCGCTGCGTTGTTGGAAAAGTTGTTGTTGCAATAGATGAGAATCCGCACGTTTGGATCCAGCAGAGTCGCGCGCAGGCTCGCATCAGTGAAGTCCGTGAACGGCAAATTGATCGCGCCTTCGATGTGGCCGGCGGCATAAGCGTCGGCCGAACGCGCATCGAGGATTATCGTGTTTGGTTCGCGAGCCATGCGCTGGAAGTCGACGAGCGAGACCAGCCGCTGCGCGCGAATGCTCTCAACTTCGCCCGCAAGGCTGCGGAAGCCAGCATAGTTGATTTGTCCCTCGGTCGCTTGACGCGGCTGCGCGCTCGCGGCGCCGACTAGGAAAAGGCCGAGAACCAAAGCCGATATCGCACGCATCGGGCTCCTCCTGAGCGCGATGGCGCCACAAGAGTGGGGCGAACTTAAGATACCCCGTTTATGGCGCGTAACAGATAAGGTCCCCCAACCGCGAAAAACCCGCCCAGGAGCAGCCCCGTCGGCATCCCCATCAGCGCGCCGACATAAGCGTTGCCGAGCCGCTCGCTCCAATCCAACCCCTGCCCGCCGAGGCGAAAGAAGAACCCGACACCGGCGCCAATGAGACCGCCGACGCCTCCATAGCGCCAGCCCAGAATGCACAGCGCGATCATCCCCGCGAACGCGACTACGCTGAGTAAAAGACGCATGCCGTTATTGCCGTCCTGAATTTCGGGAAAGCTTCTTTCATGCGTGCGCGGTCGGAGCAAGCGCAGCCGGCGCCCGAGTCGCGCCTTTCCACCTGCAAGGCGAGTGCAGACAGACCCCAACCCCTATCAGGCGCCGCCCTTGTCCACAGCCGCCGACACCCGTGAGAGCATCTGGCCCTGCACGGTCGCGCCAGCCAACCCCAGCTCCTGTGGCGTCACGACTATTAACTGGCCAGAGGAGGCAAGCGCCTCCGCGATATTCTGGCGTGTTTGCATTTCCAGCATGGCCAGGATTGCGGCGCCGGATTCCGCAGTCTGATGCCGGAACACGTCAGCCAGTTGATCCATTTGTTGTGGACGAAGACTGAGCGGACCGCCGCGCATCGCTGTCCGCAGCACCGAGGCGCCGCCCGCGCTGACGGCGCCCGCCTCGCTCACCCCGCCCGGCGCAACGCCGACGCCGCCAGGATGGGCGGCGCCGAATTCGTCGGGTGCAGTGAAAGTGAAGCTCATGGTGTGGAAGTTGACGCCCAACGCCATGCCCGGCTCGTGCGTCTCGTCGCCATCGGTTTCGGCCTTGCGCAGACGCGAAATCGCGTACTCTTCAACCTCGTGGAGCGCGGCGCGCAAGTCCTGGTCTTGCCTGCGACCCACCTCCGCGCGCACCGCGCTCTGGATGCGGGTTTCAAGCGCCAATCCAAAATCTTGTACGTGATAGACGAAGAACATGCGTTCGCGGCTGAGGCTGAACTGCACGCGCGCCTCCACCACTACCGTATGGTTGTCCGCGGTGACGGCCGTAAACGGAAGCGGCACGCAATATTGCGGTCGCAAGTTGATCGCCCCGGTATTGCGATTCAACAATGGCTGCAGCTTGCGCTCGCCAGTGGCGGGATCGAGCGCCACAAACTCGATACGCGGCGCGCTGTCGCCGCGAACCACGAATTCCTCCGGGTCTATGATAAATCCACGCCCCCTGAGAGCGCGCTTAAACCCCTGGTCGTTATGTGTCATGTAGGTGAAGTCGGCGCGAGTGGAATAGAATTTCCACACCAGATAAGCGAGCACCAGCACCAGTAGTACTGCGCCGATCAGTTGCAGAATTTGCACCCAGGTCATCGCGTCCCCCAAAGCTTGCGGCGCCCCTGCGACCATAGCGGCTTAGGCGCTAGAGTCACGCCTAACGGGCCTCCCGTTCCTCTGGGCGATCAATATACAGCACGCATGCCGCCGTGTGTTCGTTGCGAACCACGCGCGCGCGTTCAACCAGGGTCGCCGAACGCCGACGCACATACGGGCCAGGATTGTCCGCCCGCCAGCGATTGGGGCTAGGCAGCACCGCCGCCAACCGCGCCGCCTGCAGGGGCGTCAAATCCGCGGCCGACACGCCAAAACGCGCTTGCGCCGCCGCTTCAATGCCAAAGACCCCGTCTCCCCACTCCGCGGCGTTGAGATAGGCCTCCATAATCCGCCGCTTCGGCCACATGAACTCAATCAGCGCTGTAAAGTACGTCTCGAAGCCTTTGCGCAGCCATGAACGCTCCGGCCACAGGAACAGGTTCTTAGCCGTTTGCTGACTGATCGTAGACGCCCCGCGCGTGCGCCCGCCGCGCGCGTTCGATTCCATCGCGTCGCGGATCGCCTCGACGTCAAAGCCGTCATGCGTGCAAAAACTCGCGTCCTCCGCCGCCAGCACCGCACGGATCACATGCGGCGAGATATCGTTGATCGACACCGGATCGTGGCGAATGGTCTCGCCCTCGGCGGCGCGCAACATCATCAGCGCCGTCGATGGCGGATCGACGAAGCGATAGAGGCCGACCCACGCCACCGGAACCACGAAAAACGCAACGAAGAGCACGGTCATTGTCGTGAGCAACAAGCCAAAGCGCTTGCGTCGTTTGATGCGCCCAAGGTCGAGATCGAGATTGGCGCGCGCGTCCTTGGCCCGCCGACGCTGCGCGATGCTCGGCTGCGAAGGCATTGGAATGTCGGTCTCGCCAAAGCCCGCGAAATCGTCTGGCTGCGAGGCGCCTGGGGCGGGTTCGATCGCCGGCTTGGGCTGCTCAGGCGGGGTTGGCGGCGGGTCGTCTTCCTGACTCATATCCCTTAACCCTCCCACTCGGCGCCGACGGCGGCATCGGTCTCTGGCTCGGCGCGCGCGGATTTGAGGCGCTCGAACCCGGCTTCGTCAAGCAGACGCCGGAGCGCCCAGACCGCCATCCCCCGGACGAGCGGCGACGCATCGTCCAGACGGGCCTCGGCGGCGGGCGCCAAACAGGGGTCGCCTGAATTGCCGATCGCGCACAAGACATTGCGCACGAAGCGATCCCTGCCCGTGCGCTTGACAGGCGTGCCGGCGAACCGCGCCCGGAAGCCGGCGTCGTCGAGCGCCGCCAATTCAGCCAGCGGCGCCCGCCGCAAATCATCGCGCATGGACAATCGCGTCTCGCGCGCCGCGAGCGCGAACTTGTTCCAAGGACAAACCGCTAGGCAATCATCGCACCCGAATACCCGGTTGCCCATCGCCGCGCGGAATTCACACGGGATTTGGCCTTTGTGTTCGATGCTGAGATAAGCCAGGCAACGTCGCGCATCGAGTTGATAGGGCGCGGGAAACGCCGCCGTTGGGCAAATATCCAAACACGCCCGGCACGAGCCGCAGTGATCCTCATGCGGCGCGTCCGGCTCGATCTCCGCGGCGCTGAGAATAGCGCCCAAGAGCAGCCAAGAGCCGTGCACGCGCGAGACCAAATTCGTGTGCTTGCCCTGCCAACCGAGCCCGGCGCGCTGTGCCAATGGCTTTTCCATCAACGGAGCAGTGTCGACAAAGACCTTCACTTCCGCGCCAGTCTCACGTGCGAGCCAGGCGCCAAGCTCCTTGAGCTTGCTCTTTAGCACGTCGTGATAATCGCGCCGCGCCGCATAGGCTGAAACCAAGCCCGAGTCACGCTTCGACAAAAGGGCAAGACTATCGTCCTCCGGGGCATAACTTTGGCCTAGGATCACCGCACTCCGCGCCTCCGGCCACAGCTTCTGTGGATGGCGCCGGCGCTCCGCGTGAGTTTCCATCCAGGTCATGTCGCCGTGGCGGCCAGCCGCCAGAAATTCGTCCAGCCGCATCCCCGCTGGCCACTCCGCGCGCGCCGACGCCACCCCGACGGCATCGAAACCCAAGGCCTCGGCGCGCGCCGCAATCGCTGCTTTGTGAAGAACGGTCACCGGCCTTCCATGCCGCCGACCCCGCTCCTGCGGAAGCCCTTTCCGCGTCGGGGCGACCGGGCTAAGACACCTCACTCGCTTTCTCGGGAGGGGACCCCCATGCGGCGGACTGCATTCCTAGCCTTCGTGGCGCTGATGCTTGCGGCCTGCGGGCAAGTAGAGATGTCATCCGAACCCGCGCCCGCTGACCAAGCGCCCTCGGCAAGCGCCACGGCTACCGAAGAAGAAGCAGGCGAGTTCTGCGCCGAGGTCGGCCGCCGCGTCAGCGCCGCCGATTGTGAGGTGTATGAACAGCTCGCCGAAAGCGCCACGCGCGGCATGGCGGCGTTCAACGCCCCTGACCCGATGCGTCGCGGCGAGACCCACATGCTGCAATTGGCGGTGAGCTTCGCGCCGCCTGAACAACCCCAACCGGCGCCGCCAGGCGCCGCCGCCACTGATCCAAGCCAGGGCGCGAGCACCGGCTCGGGAAGTGGTGACGATCGAGGCGGGCTCAGCCGCGAACAATCCGATCCCCCAGCGCCGCCTTCGCCCCCGGCGACCCCGGGCGACACGGTTGAAGATCTCCCCGGCCAAACCGTCGAGTTCGAGCCCCTCGTTGGGCGCTTCATGCGCGCCGAGCTCTCGGGCGTCGGTTTTCAGATCACGCCCCGCTCCCCCGCCTCGCAGGAAGTGACGCCCGACAGCGTCACCACTTGGAACTGGGAAGTCGTCGCCCAGCAAGGCGGCGCGCGTTCGCTGACGCTCACTACAGTCGTCGAAGGCTGCACCGGCGACGGCTCTGAGTGCGTGCCGCTGCGGTCGACGACACAGAATTACACGGTCAATGTCGAGGTCGGCCCGATTGACCAGGTCCGCGATTTCATCGGCGGCATTCCCGGTTGGTTGCAGGCGATCGCCGCCGTTTTGACCGCGCTCGCCGGCCTCATCGCAGCTTGGTTTGGACTGCGCAACGCCGTGAAACGCGGGCGCAGTGAAAACTAGAACCGAGAATTCCGGCTAACAAAAATCAGGGAAACGCACTTGGATTGGCTCAACCTCTTGCGGGCCGCCGTGCTCGGCATCGTGCAAGGACTCACCGAGTTTCTGCCGGTCTCTTCAACCGCTCATCTGCTGATCGGCCGCGATCTCTTGGGTTACCAAGACCAAGGCAGCCTGTTCGTTGTGATGATACAGCTTGGATCGATCCTCGCGGTGATGTGGCTCTACCGCGCGCGCATCTTGGAAGTCATCGTTGGGCTGCCCACAAAACCCGAGGCGCGGCGCTTCGCGCTGATGCTGCTGCTCGCATTCCTGCCGGCGATCCCGATCGCGCTCTTAGGTGAACCGTTCATCACCGGCGTGCTGCACGAGAGTTTCCAAGTGATCGCCTGGGCGCTCATCCTGGGCGGGATCGCGATGATGTTGATTGAACGCTTCGCACCCGCGCACAGCATCGAGGACGCCGCGCACACGCCGATCTGGCGCGCGATCGGGGTGGGCTTTTTCCAGACGCTGGCGCTCATACCCGGCGTTTCGCGCTCTGGCGCCACCATCTTTGGCGGCCTTATTTTGGGATTGAACCGTCGCGCCGCCGCCGAATTCTCGTTCTTTTTGGCGATGCCGACCATGATAGCGGCCTTTGTCTATGATTGCATGAAAGTGGTGCGCGGCTTTTCCGGCGATGTTGAAGCGGGCGGCCAAGCGGTGACCATCACGCCGGCTTTCGCCACAGAGATCGCGGTCGGCTTCGTTTTCGCATTCATTTCGGCGGTATTGGTGGTGAAGCCGTTCCTCGAATTCGTCACCCGCGTCGGCTTTGCGCCGTTCGCCTGGTATCGCATCGCCGCGGGCGCGGCGCTGCTGGCGGCAGTGTGGCAAGGCTGGTTGTGAGCCGCATCTGGACCATCGGCTACGAACGTGTCGGCATTCCCGACTTCATCGCCTCGCTCCAGAACGCGAAGATCAAGACACTGATCGACATCCGCGATATCGCCAACTCGCGCCGCGCGGGCTATTCGAAAAAATCGCTGGCCGCAAGCCTGGACGAAGCCGGCATTGCGTACATGCACATGAAAGCGCTCGGCACCCCCAAGGCCGGTCGCGAAGCCGCGCGCAAGGGCGATGTCGCGACCATGCACACGATCTTCGAGTGCAAACTCGTCGAGCCCGAAAGCCAGTTGGCGCTTGCGGAAGTCGCCGAGCTTGCAGGCAAGGGCCGCGTTTGCCTCATGTGCTTGGAACACGATTGGCGTGACTGCCACCGCGCCATCGTCACGGATCATCTGGCGCCGATGGGGCTCAAGGCCTCGCATCTGGCGCCGAGGCCGGCGACCTAGCGCGCGCTTTTCCTGATCACCAGCTTCAAACCCGACCAGGTCTCATCCACCGCACACACCTTTACGTCGACGAACCCTAACGGCAGCGCCAGCGCCCGGATCGTGTCTTCGGTGATGTCAGTGTCCACCTTCGCCGCCTTCTTCGGCCAAGACACCCACACCATGCCGTCGACCGCGAGCTTACCGCGCAGCGCCTTCAGGTCAGCACCGAGCGCCGTCGCCTTGGTATGGAAGATGTGCGCCGCCGGCAGATCCTTGCTCACGCGCGCCACATAGCGCGGGCTAACCTGCGCCTCGATCTCGACGCGCACGCTCGCGGGCATGTTCTTCGCCCACAGCGCCGCCCCCTCCTTAAAGCCTAGCTTCTTGGCGAGCAGCGTGCCGGAATAGCCTGCAGGCATGGGGCTCCTTGCATCCCAGACCCCTTTCCGCTATCAGCCCCGCTTCCCGATTTCCAGGACCGTCCTGAGGACCCGCGCGCCATGAAGACCGAAGGCCACCCCGACTACCACTGC
>CAYRHK010000070.1:0-10390 GCA_964423825.1 uncultured Terricaulis sp.
CGCGGCTGGCCCCACCCGACCGGGTATCACCGGATTTCGCCGCTCGCACGCGGCACGCACTATTTGTACGCGCGCACCTCAGGCGCCCATCGCGGGGGCCAGCGCCAATGGGGAGGCGACGCCGTCCTCTGCGTCGACACCAATCAGCAATTCCAGATCGTCAACCCGCCTCAATGCGGCGAGAGCTACGAGCAGCGCCGCTTCCGGCGCGTGCAGATCAACAAGCGCGACAGTTGGCGAACGACCTTTTCGGAAGCCACGCCCTTTACCCTGGCGCGCGCCCGCCAGATGGGCATCCAGCGTCTGCTCAGTGATGCCGGTTACGAGGTGCAAGAGGGACGCCGCGGCGCCGATCCGCGCCAGATCGCGCAAGCCATAGCGCAGTTTCGCGTGATCGCCCGCCTTGCCCCTGACTCGTCGGAAGATGACTTGATCGACGCCCTGGAAGCCCAAGCGCGCAGACGCGCGTCTCAAGTCGGTCTGACCCTGTGCAATCGCGCGCGGGCCCGAGTCTGGACCGCGATAGGGCGCCGGCGCGGCGAGGGTTGGGAGAGCCGCGGCTGGTGGCCGATCAACCCCGGCGGCTGCGTCCGCACGATCGACGATGTGCTCACCCAAGATCGCTACTACGTCTACGCAAGCATCGAGAGCGATCAGGGCCCCCGCTATCTCGCCGCCGGCGAACCGTTTTGCACGAGCCCGTCTCGATTTGCCATTCTGGGGCGCAGCAACTGCCAAGCGCGCTTCTACCACACCCAGGCTTTTGCCCCGATCAACGCGCGCGGACGAGAAGGGCTGGTAGTCGAATTCGAAGAGCGAGACTTCCTCGATCCTGGCGTGGCGCCGCGCTTGATCGAACCGAGCGGCGACCCGGACAGCGACACCCCCCGTCGCAGCGATGCGCCAACATCTGGCGCGCCGACATCCGATCGCACGCCGCGCACCACTCCATGACGCTCGGAGCAATACGGGAATGGGTGTTCGATCTCGACAACACCCTCTATCCCGCGCCCACGCTTTACGACGCCATCGGCGTGCGGATGACCGCCTACATCGCGCGCACGCTGCGCGTCGACGATAGCCGCGCGCTTGAATTGCGTGAGCACTACTTTCACGAAACCGGGGCCACCGTTGTCGGCCTCGCTCGCGACCACGCCGTCGACGCGCGCGACTTCATGTTGGACGTGCACGACGTCGACTATTCCGTGCTCGCTCCCGATCCCGAGCTGGCCTCCCTGATCGAGATGCTGCCGGGGCGGAAGATCATCTTCACCAATGGCGGCGGCGGGCATGGGGAGCGCGCGTTGCAGGCGCTCGGGCTCGATCATGTCTTCCACGCCGTGTTCGACCTGGACGCCGCCGGCTATGCGCCGAAGCCACAGCCCGAAGCTTATGCGAGACTGATCGAAGCGCATGCCATCAACGCGCATGCGGCGATCCTCATCGAAGACACCATGAAAAACTTGGAGCCCGCCTTCGAACTGGGCTTCGCCACCGCCCTTGTCGGCCCCGTGCATCCGGAGCCGAAACCCGTCTACGTTCATCACTGGGCGCACGATGTGAAGACGCTTTTGCGGACCTGGACAACCGGGCATTAGACCCCCGCCGCGCGTGTAACGAGCGCGCAACACACCAAACAAGCCGATTTGTTGGTCGCCGCGTCGCCGCAGGGCTAAGCTCCCCCGATCGGGAGGCGGTCATGCTTAGTCTTGTACTAAAGGGGTTGCTGGGGCTCGCGCTCGTCGGCTCTGGCTGGATTGCGGGATCGCTCTACCCCGCCCCGGAACGCTGGACCGCCATTGTACGCGGACATGCCGAACCGCTTCTCGCCGATCTGGACCTGAGCCCAGAAGGCCTTGCGCGCTTGCGTCAATCGCTGTCGCCGGACGATTTCGAACGCCTCGGTGATGACGCCGCCCGCCTCGCCGCGAGCACTGGCGACGCCATCCCCATTGAGCGCACCCCAGGCGCGATTTTGGAGGAGCATGCCGATAGAACCGAAGCAGCGCCGCTGGTCGCCGCTTCCGGTTATGCTATCTTTGAGAATGACCTGCGCCTGTGCCCCGGCATGAGCGTAAGCAATGCGCCGCGCGCGGGCGCCGACAACAAGGTCGAGGGCTACGCGCGGGTAATTGACGTCAATGGCGTCGCCGTCGCCGCCAACCCCACGCACGGCGCTTGCCTGTCTTCCGGCGTGGGCCGTCGCGGCAACCGCACCCACAAGGGACTTGACCTCTTCTCGCGCGATGGCGGCCCGGTGTACGCTGCCGCTGACGGCGTCGTCATCGAAAAGCTCTATCGCGACGATTACGGCAACATGCTGCTGATCGACCACGGCGGCGGCGTCTATACCCGCTACGCGCATCTTTCGAGCTTCGCCGCCGACCTGAGCGTCGGCGCTCGCGTCACCGCAGGTCAGCAAATCGGCTTGATGGGCAACACCGCGAGCTACCCAATCCCGATCCACCTGCACTACGAATTGCTGCTCGGAGACTACGCCAACCCCCGCGGCTCGTTCGGACTAACGCCCCGCTCGCCATTCGACTTCGCCTCCATGTCGATCGAGCCCATGCAAGCCACGCGCGATGCGAGCGCGAGCGGCGTATGTTCCGATGGTCGCATCACCACGCCAACTATCGTCACAATTCGTCGTGGCGACACCATCGCGACCATCGCACAATCCTGCTACGGCGGCGTTGACGCTTGGCGCCAGGTGGTGCGCTGTAACGCGTTCCTGAACGAGCGTAATCGCGGCGGCGTCTCTCCGCTCAATGGCGGCGATCTGCTCTATATCGGCGACCGCCTGATGCTGCCTGCGCCGGACGGGGGATGTCCGAGCTAGTGATGACAGGCGCGCGCGGTTGTGCGATGCCGCAATCATGAACCACGCCGATCTCGCCGCCCAAATCGATGTCGCCTGGGAACGGCGCACCGAGCTTACGCCCACGTCTAGTGGCGCTGATATCGAAGCCATCGAAGCCGCGCTCGATCTGCTTGATCGCGGCGAAGCGCGGGTCGCCCAACGTGTCGCTGACGGCGCCTGGGTGACTCACCAATGGCTGAAGAAGGCTGTGCTGCTCTCATTCCGCGTCACGGCCAATCAATTGATCGGCGCCGCGCACGGCAATGGCGATCCCTCGCCCGGCCCTTATTGGGACAAGGTGCACTCGAAGTTCCTCGGCTGGAGCGAAGCGGCGTTTCAGCGAGCAGGCTTCCGCGCCGTACCGGGCGCGGTGGCGCGCCGCGGCGCTTACATCGCCAAGAACGTCGTGCTGATGCCGTCGTACGTGAACATCGGCGCCTATGTCGATGAAGGAACAATGGTCGACACTTGGGCGACCGTCGGCTCCTGCGCGCAAATCGGCAAGAACGTACACATCTCGGGCGGCGCCGGCATCGGCGGTGTGCTCGAACCACTGCAAGCCAATCCCACTATCATTGAAGACAATTGCTTCATCGGCGCGCGCTCGGAGGTGGCCGAAGGGGTGATCGTGCGTGAAGGCGCGGTGCTCGCCATGGGCGCCTTCATTTCGCAATCGACCAAGATTGTCGACCGCGACACCGGCGCCGTGACGCGCGGCGAAGTGCCCTCCTACTCAGTGGTGGTTCCCGGTTCGCTTCCCGATCCCAAAGGCGGGCCATCGCTGGCCTGCGCCGTGATCGTCAAGCGCGTCGATGCGCAAACGCGGGCAAAAACAAGCGTCAACGAACTCCTGCGCGAGTGACGTGCGGGCCGTGCTTCAGCTCTTGCGCAAACACCTTTAACTTAGGCGCCGGATGAAGCCCTCAGCGCAAACCGCCCCGAGCGCCCCGCGCCTTGTCGCCCTCGCGCGCGGACTGGGTCTTGCTGCCCCGCTCCTCGGCGTCGCCGCGTTTGCGGCGGCGCAAATGCTCGCGCCCGCGCCGCAGAAGGCGCCTGTGCTATCCGCCGCGGACTTCCGCGCCGCCATCGATCGCTCAGGCGCGCCGGTCGAATGCGCGATCTATGCGCGCGAGCGCAGCGGCGTTGCGCTCTTCGGCGACGCGCGCAGCTGGTGGTCCCGGGCCCATGGCCTCTACCCGCGCGCAAGCCGCCCAAGCGTCGGCGCGGTGATGGTGATGGACGGCACCGAGGACGGCCATGTCGCGGTCGTCGCCCATGTGCTCAACGAACGTCAGATCGTGATCGACCATGCCAATTGGCTTGGCGAGGGCGAGATAGTCACCGATGCGCTGGTGGAGGATGTCTCCGAGGCCAACGATTGGTCATCGGTGAAGGTTTGGAATGTGGAAACCGGGGAAATGGGCGTTCGCGCGTATCCGGTGTTGGGCTTTATCCTGCCGATCCCGTCATGAACCGTCGACGCGAGCCGGGCGCCGCAATTATCCAGCGAGCGGGATATTCCTTCTACTTTCCGCCATTGACCTGCCTCATACTCAGCGCCGTCGCCTCGCTGCTATGATTGATGCGGAGGTGACGGAGTCGCACCCGCATGAACCTGTTCCGCTACGAACACCGCAGTTCGCCGATGGCGTCGCACACGACATTCTTCGGTCGCCTGTTCGCCAACATCGTCTTCGCGCTGATGCTGATCGCGGCGTCGCTTGCGGTCGGAATCGCTGGCTACCGCGCCACTGAAGGCATGGATTGGCTCGACGCCTACCTCAACGCTTCGATGTTGCTGGGCGGCATGGGCCCGGTTTCCCCTCTTCATACCGAGGGCGGCAAGCTCTTCGCCGGATCTTATGCATTGTTTTGCGGCCTTGTGGTCGTCATTACGACCGGCGTGATCCTCGCGCCCATTCTGCACCGCGTGCTGCATGCATTGCATGTGGAGGCCGAGTGACTGGAAAATCGGAGCGAAACGATGAACCGTCTCAAGGACAAAGTCGCGATCATCACCGGCGCAGCGCTCGGCATCGGCGCCGCGACCGCGCAACGCATGGCGGAAGAAGGCGCTAGCGTCGCGCTGCTGGACCTGCACGACGCCGAAGGCGAAGCCCTCGCCGCCGCCATCGGCGCCAGCGCCCGCTATTGGCGCTGCGATGTTTCAAAGGAAGTCGATGTTGCGCGCGTGTTCAGCGAAGTCGCGGCGCACTTCGGGCGCATCGACGCACTCGTGAACAATGCCGGCATCGCCGGCGCCAACAAGCCCACGCACGAGCTAACCGAATCTGAGTGGGACGCGGTGCAAGCGGTCAACGTCAAAGGCGTGTTCTTTTGCACAAAACACGCCATCCCGGCGATGAAGCGCGCCGGCGGCGGTTCGATCATCAATCTGTCGTCGATCTATGGCCTCGTCGGCGCCGCCGACGCGCCACCCTATCACGCCTCTAAGGGCGCGGTGCGGCTGATGAGCAAGACCGACGCACTCATCTATGCGCCCGATAAGATCCGCGTGAACTCCGTCCATCCGGGCTTCATTTGGACGCCGATGGTGGAGGGCCATTTACGCGGCGCCGGCGACCTCGAAGCCGGCAAGAAAGCAGTCGCCGCATTGCACCCCCTGGGACACATGGGCGAGCCCGACGACATCGCCTGGGCGTGCGTCTACCTCGCGTCCGAGGAAGCCAAGTTCGTCACCGGTGCCGAGTTCGTCATCGATGGCGGCTACACCGCGCGCTAGGCATAGTTGAAGCTGATGCTGACGCGCGGCTTCTTGGCGGCATTCGCGGGCACCTCGTGGCGCACGAAGCTCTCCCACATGATGACGTCGCCGGCCTTGGGGGAAACATACACGAATGTACGCTCGGCTTCGGGCGCATCCTCGCGACGTGGCGGCGCCGCCATCATCAGCGGATGGCGCGGATCCTCGAACTTGAGCGCGGACGCACCGGTCGGCGTATCGACATAGTAGGTCCCCGACAGAACGCTGTGCGGATGGATGTGTCCGGTGTGTACGCCCCCCGGCGCCAACACGTTGATCCAGAGCGAGTCCAGTTTCAGCTTGCGCCCGAGTTCCAGATGCAGTTCGCGCGCGAAGGCGGCTGCGTGTTTGTCCAGAACAGCCTTCAGCGCGGCGAAGCCGGGATCGCGCTTCGGTAAATCATTGAGCGAGGCATAGGAGGTGTAGCCGCGGTAGCCCTTCTCCGCGCTCCAGACCTGTCCGGCGCGGTCCTCCTCGGCGATGGCGCGGCACGACTTGAGAAGCTCTGCGTTCAGCGCCGCGCCCTCATCGATGGTCGCGCGATAGAGCTTGGTCACGAACAAAGTGCTGATGGCGGCCATGCGCGCCATGTAGCGCGTCCGCCCAAGAAAAGCGCCCCTGCTTGTGACAGGGGCGCCAAGAATGCGCGCTCGCGGGAGGATTGCGGGCGCGCGGGAAGTACGAGGCCCGCTATTGCGCGAGCGAAGCCGTTTGCAGCGTCGGCGTGATCGACGCGATCCGGCGCTCGGCGCGCGAAACGTTGCAGCGGACGTTCTGAAGCTGACCGTCGCGCCAGACGTCGAGGTCGACACGCACATTGCCGCCGCGCACCCGTGCCTGGTCGAGCCGGATGGTCTCCGGCGCCAACCCGGTTTGGGCGGCGACTTCGGCGCGGCAAAGCCCAATGGCGGCGGTCCGGTCAGCAGCCTCGCTGGTCTGGGCAAAAGCCGGGCTTGCGAGCGCCACGAGAGCGAGAGCGGAAATAATCATGGTTTTCATATGGATGCACTCCGGGGAGAAGACGCATTTTCAAGTTTGACCGCCCACTATGATGACCGGTCTAGTTAGTGACTATCACTAGACCGATCGTCATACAAGTGCTAGTTTGTCTCATGGCGAAAATGACATCTGCTCGTGAGACGCTGATCGACGCTGCGGTCGAACTCTTCCGCGCCCGCGGGTACGAGGGCGTTGGCGTTGCCGAACTGCTGTCGCGATCGGGGGCGCCGCGTGGGTCGCTCTACTTCCATTTCCCAGGCGGCAAGGAACAGATCGGCGCCGAAGCAATTGCGCGTGTTGGCAGTGAGGCCACGCAACGTTTTCGCGAACTGCGCGAATCCGGCGTCACGCTTGAGACGTTCATCGAACGCGTCTTCAAGACCACCGCCAAAGAATCGAAAGAACGCGGCTACGAGGCGTCCTGCCCGATGGCGGCGGTGGCCGCCGAGTGCGGCTGCCATTGCCCGACGCTGAGCAAAGCCGTCCGCGAGGCCTTCGCCTCATGGCAAGCCGAGATGAAGTTGGCTGCGCTCGGCGCGGGCATGAACGAGAAGAACGCCGATAGCTTTGCTTCAGCCATGTTGGCGGCGATGGAGGGCGCTTTCATCGTCTCGAAAAGCGAGCGGTCCTCCAGCGCTCACGTCAATGCTTCGCGCGCGATCAAGGCGCTGGCGACAAGCTTGCTGCAAAACTAGGCGCGCTCGAACAAGGCCGCGTAACAGCCGCGCCGCGCGTAATGCGCATGGATGTAGGCGACCTTCGGATTGGCGAAAATCCGCTCCACCAACGCCCCGGCCTCAGCGCCGTCCACAAGTTCGGCTTCGATCATCATATGATCCGCATCGAAACCGCGCAGCGACAGCGCTCGCCGCGCCAACGCCGGCGGGATAACGTCCACGTCGACAAAGCGCTCCGCGTTCTCACGCACGAAGATCGGCCCTTGCTGACGATAGGGAGAGCACCCCGGCTGGTGCTCATAGCTCACCAACACCACCTCCTCGCCGACTTCCGCATCGTCGAGTGTGATCCGGCACGGCGCTCCAGGTTTGCTGGCGACACGTTCGCGTCTGGCGCCCCTCGACATTGACGACGCAGCGCTGAACGACGCGGCGAATTGAGCGGGATCGAGCCCGGAAACACGAAAGCTCATGGACAACTCCTGTCCACGACTTTGAGCTGCATCCGCGACGCTTGCTCGCCGAATTCGGACCCGACGTTGCCGCGCGCCTAGTGCCAAAGGTAAGCGGCGCCCCAGAGGCCAAAGAACGAGAACACCGCTAAGAGCATGAGCACGCCAAGCGCCAGCATCACCACCGCGCCGATCCAGGCGATGCGTCCCAATACCAGCGCCGAGTCCTCGTTGGTCTGACGCGCCTGGCGAGCGCCCATGGCGCCGAGGACAAGCGCCGCCACCGTCGGCAGAACCGGGAACACCAAGCCAAGCGCCAAGCATACCAGCGCGATAGTCGAAAGCGTCATGGCGCTTGACGCTGACGGGCCCGCGGTCGGCGCCGCACCGACCGCCGGAGGCGCCACAAACACGGCACGCGCCTCGCCGTTTTCTTCCACATAGTCGACAGTCAGACCAGGCGTCGGCGATCCCGGAGAGCGCCATTCCGCCAGTGAGAACTCAAGCCGACGATCATCGGGCGCTATGACGACGCCGCGACCATTATGGACGCCTAAAATCGTTCCGCGCATTTGACGCTCCTCATGCAACGAGAACAAGGTAGTGGCGCGCCGACGCAGCGCCAAGCGAGCGTTATCGTATGACCGTGTTCTGCGGCGGACGCACCGAGGCCTCCGATTGGTTGAACGCGAGGATGCCCACCAGAAACTCGAGCACCGTACCCGATCGATCTCCCGCGCGACCGCGGCAGGCATCCGGCGCATCCGGGCGATAGCAGAAGCCATCTGCGGGAGCGCCCGCCGAGTAACGCTGACCCCCAAAGCTCACAGTCGCCGCGAAAGTGCGCTCGGTATCGCTGTCGGCCGGCACGATCCTGAACAGCGGCGTTTGTTCGTCACGCGAGCCCGCGCCGCGAACACTCAGCCGCGCCTCGGCGAAAACCTCGGATGAAGGCGGGTGGGCATCGTCGCGGCGCAAAAGTTCGCCGACATAATAGATCATGCCGTCAAGCGATCGCAGGGCGAGCCAATACTCGTCGCCATCGACGATGATGCGAACCGGACACGGTCCCTCCGGCATCGGCGCCGGCGCCGATGCGCCATAGACCGCAAGCGGCGCGCACGAGCCAGCCGCCGCCATCGTGACCGGCTCGCGACCAGTGCGCTGAATGAACTCTCTCGTCGCGCGCACGAAGGCGCAGCCGCCAATGTCGTAACCCTCTCCCGTGCAATCTGCGGCGATGGTTCCGGGACTGTTGTACAGCACCGCGTGTTGCCCGCCCGACACCACGTCCATGCGCTCCACCATCAGGAACAAGAGCAAATCCCGGTTCCACCCAGTTTCCCAATAGTGCCGGAACACCTCAGGCGAAGTGGCCTGGCGCGTGATGCGGCTGAAGGCGTCCTGCGCGAAGGGCGTCACGGTATAGACCGGCTCGTCGCGGGTGACGCGCTGGTTGGAGAACGCGCCCTGCCCCCACTCCTCGCCCAACTCGCCAAGCGGAAGCCCGTTCACGCTGAAGCTGGTTTGTCTCGAGTCCGGCGTGTCGTTGGAGAAGCCGCTCATGCTCATGTACTGGCGCGGCTGGCGATTGTAGGCACGCAAGATATTCAGAAGGATCTGCCCAGAAATGGCGGCGCTGTAGGCTTCGTTGTAGGCGATGGCCTCGTCTGCGATGCCGCGAGCCAGCTCAGCGCGCATTTCGTGACGGCGGGCGTCGGCGATCGCGCACCCAGCGAGCGCCAGACTAAGCGTGAGGCACGCCGCGAGCTTGAACTTGATCATGGGCCTAAGGCTAGCGCCGGCCAGTCTCAACCCAAGCCGTTTCTCCCTCACGGAGGTTGCGCTTTCGCCCAAGCAGCGCTTGAAGAGCGCTCATGGAGCATCTTCTCGAGGGTTACCGCATTTACCGTGAGCGGCGCTGGCCGGAGCTGCGGGCGCTGCACCGTGAGTTGGCTGAACGCGGCCAGTCGCCCAAGACGCTCGTGATCGCCTGCGCCGACAGCCGCGTTGACCCGGCCACCATCTTCAACGCTGGCCCCGGCGAACTCTTTGTGGTGCGAAACGTCGCAAACCTTATCCCGCCATTCGAGCAAGGGCGCGGCTTGCACGGCGTCAGCGCTGCTGTCGAGTTCGCGGTGCTCAACCTCAAGGTGGGCACTATTCTAGTGTTGGGCCATGCTCAATGCGGCGGCGTTGCGGCCGCACTCGATGAGCGCCAGCGCGATCCGAACTCGTTTTTGGACTCGTGGATCGGCCTGTTGGACCCGGCAAAGGCGCGCATTGGCCCCGCCAGCCACTCCCCGCAAACGGCGCTGGAGTACGAGTCCATTCGCGTTGCCTTAGAAAACCTGGCGACGTTTCCCTTCGTGGCGCGCGCCATGGCGGAAGGAGCGCTCACGCTGGCCGGCGCGCGCTACGGAGTGGCCGACGGGGGCCTGGAAGTGCTCGATCCGGTTTCCGGTGCGTTTAATTTGGTGGTTTGACGCGATTTTACCCTAATCTCGCGCAATTCCCTTTTGTCGCCGCGATTGCTTCCATGCTAAGGGCCTTGGCGGGTGTGTAACTAGGGGGCGCAGGAGACGTCATGGCGGACGTACTCATTGTTTGTGTCCGAGAGGACGAGCCTCAGGCT
>CAYRHK010000071.1:0-10182 GCA_964423825.1 uncultured Terricaulis sp.
CATGCCCGGCCTGATCGCCTCGTCGCCGTTGGGCAGCATGGCCCGCACCCGCACCGTGCGCGTCGTCGGATCGACCCTGCTGTCGACGTTTGCAATGCGCCCCGCAAACACCCGCTCGGGGAACGCCGCGGCGCGCGCCTCGATCTCAACGCCGACAGCAAGATTGGCCAGCCGCGTTTCCGGCACGTCGAAATCGAGCTTTATCTCGCTCACGTCGTCCAAAGTGCCGATCTGATCGCCGGGCCTGACAAACTGTCCAGGGCTCGCAGTACGCAATCCGACCAAACCAGCAAACGGCGCAGTGATAGTTCGGTCAGCTATGCGAGAAGCGCCGGCATTCACGCGCGCCTGCGCCGCATCCGCAGCAGCACGCACGCTATCGAGCCGCGCCTGCGAGGCGAAACCCCGGTTGAACAATTCCTGATACCGACGCAGCTCCTCCTGCGCCACTTGGTTCTGCGCCCTCGCTTCCTCTAGATCGGCGAGCTGTTCGACATTTCCCATTTCAACGAGAACCTGCCCGCGTTGGACACGCTCGCCGCTGTCGAAACGCAACAAGCGTATGGTGTCGGCGACCTTTGGCGTTAACAGAATGCTTTCGCGGGCCTGAGCGGTGCCGATCGCCTGGATGCCATCCGTGAAACGATGCGTCGTCGCCACGACCGCAACGACTGTCGGCGCACCGCGGCCCCCGCCGCCCCGTGCGCCGCCGCCGTCGGCCTGCTCGGTCGCCGCCGTGAGCAGGCTCTTACCGACGATGAACAGCACCATCAGCGCAACGCCGATGGTTACAACGGCGGCGAAACCGTATCGTTTCACGAAACCCAGCATGCGCGCGCCTTACACCGATCCCTTCAAGGTTGTGTGTCGATATATGTCCGATTTCCCGAAGACGGACAGACCCCGATCAGAAGATAGTGTCCCCGGGCCTACCCCAAAGCCCCAGCACAACGGCCGGCTCGCCATCCTCGCCGTCGAGGCGAGCGCGCACGCCGATTTGCACCCCACGGCTGCGGTCCGCGCCAAAGCGCACGAACGTCACCTGCGCGCGAACCAAATCCTCGCGATGATCCTCCGCCTGGGCGAACACCTGACCCATCACCAGCCAGCGATCCGTTGGGCGGAACCCAACCGTAAGATCGACATCCTGGCCGCCGCAGCCGCCCTCCAGCACATGAGCGGCGACTTCGAGATTGACGAAAGCGCCCGCGGTCTCCCGACGCGAACCCCCTGCCATCACCCGGAGTTCGCCGCCGCCCTCGCCACACGCGGGGCCCGGATGCGATGACCAGAACGCTGACCCCGCCACCGCCACGGCATAGGTCTCGTCGGCGAAGATCGCGCGCTTGAGCCCAACGACCCCCTCGCCGCGCCAACCCTCTTCAGTGTCGTAGTTCTGCTCGACCCACGGCGCCGCCACAACCGATGTCGCCTCGCCGAGCGGAATCTCCCAATACCCCGAGGTTTCATAGAAGCTGAGTTCGTCACGTTCGCCGTAAACGCTCGTGACAATTTCTTGTCCGCCTTCCGCCGCCATCCACGCCCCGGCGTGGGCCGGCATTGGCGAGAGCGCCGACAACAGACCTAAGTATCGTAGCCAGGCAAATGCCGATCGAGCTTGCGCTTTAGCGCTGGCCACGCCAGCCCCGACACCATCGCCAGCCCCTTGCTCTGCTCGCGGGTCTCGGCTTGGGCGGCATCCGGCGCCATCAGCACCCCCGCGCGTCCCCCGCTCAAGGCGTTCACCTGCTGTGCGCATGCGCGCTCCAGGAAGAATATCCCGATGAAAGCGTCCGCCGCGTTCATCCCCACCGAGAGCGTGCCGTGGTTTCTAAGCAGAAGGAGCTTTTTGTCGCCCAGATCGGCGACCAGCCGTTCCCGTTCGTCCAAATTGAGCGCCACACCCTCGTATGTATGGTAGGCTAACTGAGGTCGAACGAGAAGCGCGTTCTGGGTGAGTGGCAGTAAACCCTCGGTTTGCGCCGAGACCCCAACGCCAGCGTCAGTATGCAGGTGAATGACGCACAAGGCATCCTCACGCGCAGCGTGGATCGCCGAGTGGATCGTGAACCCAGCCGGATTGATGTAGTAGGGTGTGGGCGCGACGATCTCACCCTCAAGGTTGACCTTCACCAGCGAAGAGGCGGTAATCTCCTCGAACAACATGCCGTAGGGGTTGATGAGGAAATGATGGTCCGGTCCGGGCACGCGCATGGAGATGTGCGTGAAGATCATGTCGTCCCAGCCCTGCAGCGCCACCAGCCGGTAAAGCGCCGCGCAGTCCACCCGCGCCTGCCACTCCTCGGCGCTGACCCGCCCCTTCACCGATGCACCCGCTTCGTCGGCCATGTTCGTTCCTCCTGTTAAGCATGAGCCTAGACCGCGCACGCGTTTCCCTCAACATCGCTAGCCGTCGCCTGTCCGCCGACTTGCCGCTATGCTGGACCCATGAAGCTCTCATTCACGGCTAGCGCGCGGCCAGAAGCTCAGGAAGCGCTTGTTCGAATGCGCCATATCTACGGCGATAGCGGAGAGGCCGATGCAGACTATATCGTAGCGTTGGGCGGCGACGGCCAGCTACTCGAAACTCTTCGCCGTCGGCTCATCGATAAGAAGCGAGTGTACGGCATGAACCGCGGCACCCTCGGTTTCCTCATGAACGATTTTTCGGAAGCCGCCCTCCCCGAGCGCCTCGAACGTGCCGAGCCCGTGCATATCAGGCCTCTCGTATCGCGCTGCGAGACAACCGCCGGCGCCGTCGTGGTGGAGCGCGCCTTCAATGAAATCTCCCTGCTGCGCCAAACCGCGCAAACCGCGCGCCTGCGCATCATCGTCGACGGCGCCGAGCGCATGCCCGAACTCTTGTGCGATGGGGTGATGGTGGCCACCCCGGCCGGCTCAACCGCCTACAATTACTCTGCCCATGGCCCCATCCTGCCGATCAATTCCCGGCTGCTAGCGTTAACCCCGGTTAGCGCTTTCCGTCCCCGGCGCTGGCGCGGCGCGCTCTTGCCCCAGAGCGCCGTCGTTCGCATCGAAGTGCAGGAGCCCGAGCGTCGCCCGGTCAGCTCGACCGCCGACAATGTCGAAACCCGCGACATCCGCGCGGTCGACATTCGCGAAGACGACAGCAATGAGCTGACGCTGCTTTTCGACCCCGATCACGGGCTAGACGAACGCATCCTGCGCGAACAATTCAACGTCTAGCCTTAGCACAATCTTCACTTTAGTTGGCGGCGCGTTTCTTAAGGGGCTCGTGGCATGATCTCCCTCGGCCATGAATGTCGTCCCTTTCCCCGCGCGCCCCGAGCCCGAGGCGCTCGAATTCGCCTTGGGCGTTCGCGTAGATCTGCGCATCGGCGCGGTAGCAGCTGGCGTTGTGCGCCCGCGCTCGCTGGGAGCCGACGCATTCGCCTTCTCAGCTTTGGCGCGGACATTGCGCAGCGCCCGGATGAGTTGGCGCGAACGCGGCGCCCACGCGCCGCTGACTTTGGCGCTACCCGCCGAACTCCATCAGTCCTTCGATGCCGCGCTGCTGAGCGAAGCCGCCATGGAGGCGGGCTGCACGCGTCAAAAACTGAACTTCGAACTGAGCGAAACCGCCCTGGCTGACCATGGCCAAGCGCTTGCCGAGGACCTCCGCGCCCGCGGCTGGCCGCTGACGCTGCGCGCCGACCCCGCCTTCCCTCTGCCGCTCTGCGCAAAGGCGCGAGCGCTCTACTCGGAGGTCGTCCTAGACGCGCCCGAGACGCCCGATCCCTTCTTGGCGGTTGAAGAAAGCGACGCCTGCACTTTGGGGCGCCGTGTCCTCGCAGCGAGGGCGGCCGGCATGTTTGTGACGGCGGCTAGCATCCAAACCGCAGCGCAAGCACGCATGCTGGCCATTGCCGGCTTCGATCGCGGCGGCGGCCAATTCGCCGAGGCCTGCCTCCGCTAGATCGCGGCGGCGCGCTCTTCGCGCAAGCTTGTAGCGTCCAACTTGTCGAGCAGGTAGTCGAGATCGTCCTTTGGCACCGACTGGAACAACGTCAGCGCCCGCTCCAGCATACGCTTGCGAAACACAATGCGGTCTTCAGAGGATCCTTCGCGCTCCACGCTGTGATAAACGTCGATGGCGGCGCGGAAGGATTGAAACATGCGCGGCGGCAAGCCGGCGCGCTCGAATGCGGTCTTCAGCCCCAAAGGTCCGCTGTCGTGGATCATCAACCACATGCGCTGCGGCGACAGGCCTGCAAGCTCCGCCATCGCATGCTCGACAAATTCCATGTGCCCCAGGCACAACCCGCGCATGAGGATTGACGGCGTCAATCGCCCATTGAGGTGAAGCTGCTTCACGAAGCGGCCCAAGTCGCTCTGCTTTGCCGCCTGCTCCACGATATCCAAGGTCGCGCGTTCGCGCGACGCCATGGCAAGATCGATGGCGATCTGCGGCGGCAGTTCATGATGATTCACCAGATGATCAAACAAGGAGCCACTGACGATCGAGACCAGCTTTTCCGTTACGGTGACAGGCAACGTCTCACGCTGCACCATCGCCCGCATGACGCCCGACACCTCGGCGAAGCGGTCAATGGCCGCGCTCAAGCCGGCTTCCTCAAACTGAGCATTGTCGTTGGCGAGCGCACGCTCCACCGCCTCGCTAACCGCGTACCTCGCCACAGCACTGGTCACCGTCGGCGAAAGCGTCTCGCGGCTGGCGACCGCCACCTGCTTGCTCGGCGGCGCCGCGCGCACGATTTCCACCAGATCGGAATCGCTCAACGACGGCGAATTGATGATCACGGGAAGTGCAATGGATTCCACATCCTCCGCGAGTTTCCTGGCAATGGCGCGCGGCAACCGTGGCGAATTTTTCAGCGCCACCGCCAAAGCCCGGCGCACCAAGACGGCGGCGTCTTGGGCCATGATCGCCATGATGCCTTCGGCGTGTTGGCGCTCCGCGTCGGAAAGCGGCGCGTCCTCGATGCTACGGCAAATCTTGTGTGCGGCCAGCGCCCTGTCTTCTTCGGTGGGCCCTTTGACCAGGGTGCGGATATCGCTATCGGTGAGGTGGGCGCGCATGGTGACGATCGACATGAACTAAGCTTGCGCTCCAAGCCCGGCGCCGCGCGCGCCTGCAATCAAGTGCGAGCCTCGCGGCGAGGATTTAAGGAAGTCTTGATTTTGCCGCCTGGCGTAGGGGAAGCCCACCATGCTCAAGGGATTACGGGTCATCGAGTACGCCACCTACGTGGCCGCCCCGGGCGCCGCCGGCATCATGGCCGACTGGGGCGCTGACGTAATTAAAGTCGAGCCGCCCGGCGGCGATCCGATTCGGATGTTCTTCGCTTCGGTCGGGGTCGAGTCCGACATCAACCCCGTTTTCGACATGGATAACCGCGGTAAACGTGGAATCATCCTCAATACCGCCAGCGACCAAGGACGCTCCGTGCTCCTGCGCCTCGTCGAGACGGCGGATGTTTTTATCACCAACGTCCGCCCTGGCGGCTTGCAGCGCGCCGGTCTCGATCACGAAACCATCTGCGCACGCTGTCCACGCCTCATTTACGCGAGTGTTTCTGGCTATGGCCTCCAAGGCCCTGAAGCAGACCGCCCCGGGATGGACGCGGCCGCATTTTGGTCGCGATCCGGCCTCGCATCCATGTTCACGCCGAAGGGCAGCGAACCCATCGCGCTACGCACCGCCTTCGGCGACCACATCGCCGCCATAGCAGTTGTCGCGGGCGTTCTGGCTGCGCTCCATGAACGAAGCCAATCCGGCAAGGGGCGCCTCGTTGAAGCCTCGCTTTTGCGAGCCGCGCACTATGCGGCAAGTTCGGACCTGGCGTTGCAGCACGGCATCGGTCGTGTCTCCTCCAACAAGCCGCGCAAACTGGCGCCGCAGCCGCTGATCAACACCTTCAAGACCGCAGACGACAAGTGGATCAATTTGCTCACCCGCCAAGGCGAGAAAGACTGGCCGCGCCTCGCACGCGCGCTCAAACTCGACAACCTCATCGCAGACGAGCGCTTCGCCACCGCCCGCGCCCGCCGCCAAAATCGCGACGCGCTGCTCGAAGCCCTGGACGCCGCCTTCGCAAATCGCCCCCTCGCCGAGATCGCGGCGAACCTCGACGCTGAAGCGATGATCTGGGCGCCAGTGCTAACGGCCGCCGAAGCGGTGTCAGATCCGCAAGCCATCGCGGCGGGCTGCGTGGTGCAAACACCCACCCATGATGGCGCCGCCTTCAACGCGCCCGCAAGCCCCGTGCGGTTCCCTGGCGCCGACGACGGCCCCAAGGGCCCTTCCCCGCGCGCAGGCGAGCACACCCGCCAAATTCTGGCTGAAGCGGGGTTTAGCGTCGAGGAAACCGACCACATGTACAAGAGCGGCGCCGTCGCCTAGTCTTCATCGATCGCCAGCGTCTGACCGGTCTTGACCCGATCCATCACCACGCTGGTGCGATAGCGCCGCACATGCGGATCGGCGGAAAACAAGCGCCGCGAAATGTCCTCGAAATGCTCGACATCGCGCGCTAGCACAATCAGCAGCAGATCTACATCTCCCGTCACGTTATAGATTTGCTGGACTTCTGGCGCCGCCTTCAGCCTCGCTTTGATTTCTGACACTTCCCGCACGCGCACCTTTTCCAGGGTGACTTCAACAATGAATGTCATCCTGAGGCCAAACGCCTTGGGATCGAGGACGGCCACCTCGCCCTTTATGGCGCCCACCTCGCGAAGCCGCGTTATGCGCCTGTGCACCGCCGACACTGAGAGCGATGCTGCCTCCGCTATGGCCTCGATGCTCTGGCGCGCATCGGTTTGCAGCATTGAGGCTATGATCACATCTTGCTTGTCCATGCGAGATATCTCCCACCTGGGCGAGCCTTTTCGCAACGATTGCGCGCCGAAACGCCAAAGTTTGCGACAACGACCCATTTTAACCGATTAGTCTGCGCACATGCGCCTGTCTTCCCTGTTGGCTTGCCTGCCTATTGCCGCCTGCGTCACCGCCGCGGACATCGACCCGTTGACGCTCGATGACGCCAATTTCGAGCGCCAACTAGCCAGCCGGTTCCAGTATGGGCCGCCCCAACCGGCGCCGGAGGAGGTCGCCGACCGCCGGGCGGGACAAGTGTCGGATGCCGCATACTTGGCCGCCTTCACCGACTTCGACCGATCCTACACGCCAAGAGCCCGCGCTCAGGCTCAGCGGCTCCTCGCGCGCTTGCGCGCCGACGCTGCGGGCTTAAGCCACGAACATTTCGTGCTTCGTGTCGCCGAAATCGCCGCGCTCGCCGATAACGGCCACACCAGCATCGACAACAACGCCTTCATGAAGAACACGCCGCGCCTGCCGCTGCGCACCTTCTGGTTTGTGGACGGGCTTTATGTAATTTACGCGGACGCCGCCAATGCCGACCTCCTCGGCGCGCGCATTGATAGCATAGACGGGCGGACCATCGACGAGGTTTACCGTACGATCCGCGTCTACCGCGGGGGAACCGATGCGTTCCGGCGCACACAGTTGATCCCAATGCTGGAGTCGCCGGGGCTGCTCGAAGCCGCTGGCGTCGCCAACGAGCGCCTGGCGCTCACCCTCAGCGGCATTGACGCGAGCGGAGTTCCCTTCACCCGCCGCATCGTCGCTGAGGAACGGGATCGCAGCGCCTGGGTGTCGAGCACGGCGCGTTTGCTGCACCCCGATCGGCTGGGGCGCCGCAACATGCAGTCCTTCCTCCACAACAGCGACGAAATGCCTCCGTATTTGCACGCGCCCGATCAACTTTTTTGGCGGGAGTCTCTTACTGACGGCGCGCTTTATGTTCGCCTCGACCACAACGCCGACTCCGACGACGCGCCCATTCAACCTTTCCTTGACGGCGTCTTGGAGACGCTGCGCACGACGCCTGCGCCCTACGTGATCCTTGACATGCGCATCAATGGCGGCGGCGATTACACAAAAACCTACGCCTTTGCGCGGGCGCTGCCCCAAGCAGCGAGTGGCGCGCCGATCTACGTGATCACGTCGCCGTGGACATTCTCAGCCGCAATCACAACGGTCGCTGCCCTGGAGGATGCCGGCGGCGACCAAGTTACGATCGTAGGAGACGAAGTCGGCGATCGCCTGGACTTCTGGGCCGAGGGCGACGCCTTCATTCTTCCCAACGCCTTCCTGCGCGTGCACTACGCCACCGGGCGCCACATCTACGATGGCCCCTGCAATGACATCGACCACTGTTTCTGGCTCAACCTGCGCTACCCTGTGCGCATATCGTCGCTCGCGCCTGATATCCGCGCGCCCCTGACCTTCGAAGCCTATCGCAACGGCCGCGACCCCGCGCTTGACGCCATCACAGCCCGTGAAGTCGCCCGCCATAGGCGCTGACCGCCCTTAGCGGATCGCGGCTCTCCTCATCGCCGCCGCTGATCAACGGAAGCAGGGAGAGCGCGAACAAGGCGTGCGCAAGCGCAGGCGAGAGCATGCCCCCGCTCTCCCCCGCGAACGGCGCCCCCGGCGATGTCATCGTTGCTTCCGTATCCAGCGACAACCGCTCGAGCACCGCGCGCGCCGACCGTGGCGCCCCATCCGTGTAGAAGATGCCGCGATTGGCATTGGCCTCGCGTGGAAACAGCGCCGCCGCATTGGGTTCACCGCGTTCCGCCGCCTCGATGAGTCTCGCCGCGCCGACCGGCCCCATCACGTGCGCGGCGTAAAGCTCTCCCGCGCTCGGCGCCCGACCCAAGCGCGCTTCTAGCGTCGCAGCGTTCTCACGCGCCAGTTCACCGGCCATGCGCGCAGACAGTTCCGCGTCGTTGCGCAACGCCAAAATTGAACGCCGCGTATCCGCATCCGCACCATTTTGCAGCGCCGCGGCCTCCGCCGCCATTCCGTGCTCGGCGCCATGGCGGCGCACCATGTCGAGCCACGTAGAGTCGATGAATTGGAACAACCCAGTGGCGCTCGACGTACCCGCACGCGCGTTGGGGTTGAAAGCGCTTTCGCGTCGCGCTGTCTCAACCAGCAGCGAGAAATCAACGCCAGTGGCGCGCGCGGCGCGCTGCAACGCGCCCTGCACCGCGTTCAATCCGGTCGCCGCGACTCGGTCATTCATAAGCAAGTCGGTGAGCCCGATTTCTCAAGCAATGGTTAGCGCCGCCGCGGCAATAAACGATACGGAATCAGAACAAAGCCGACGATGGTCATCGTCAAACTCAGAAAAGACGCCAGGATCAACAAGCCGTTGTTGAAGTTCTCGTGGTCGCGCCAATCCATGATGTGCAGCGCCCAGAGCGCATCATAGACCCGCCACAAATCCGAACGCCGCGCCGTCACCCGGCCAGTATCGGCGGCGACATAGACGGCCAACCCCTCCGCATCCTCAAAGGCGATCCGCCATGCCGGCAACGCCCCGCGATATTGCGGGCTCGCTTCCGTCACCAGCCGCGCTTCGCGCACGCCAAGCGCAGCGCCGATATGCGCACGCGCGATCGCCGTCGCCCCCGCTTCATCCAGCGGCGACAGGATGCGCTGGCCTTCGACATCGATGAGGACCGGTCGCCGCTCGACAAATTCCGCAACCACCACAGCACGCCCATCGACGGCACGCTCGAAACTCAACCTTGTCGGCGCCTCGGGCAGCAGCGCCGCCATGTCCTCAGCCGAGAGGGTGAGCGTCAGCGGTGCTGATTCACTCTGCACAACGCGGTGCTCGCTGCGCACCCGCTCGATCGGAAACACCGCGAAGAAGAGACCCGACGCCACCCAAAACAGCATCTGGATCCCGACCACGAGCGCCAGCCACTTGTGAAGCCAAGAACTGACCCGCACCAAATTCATCACAGCCCCCCAACGATCGCCTCAATAGCTTTTCGGCAAACCTAAGATGCGTTCGGCGATGTAGTTCAAGATCATCTCCCGCGACACCGGCGCAATGCGCGCGATCATCGCTTCGCGGAAGTAGCGCTCCACGAAGTACTCTTTGGCGTACCCCATGCCGCCATGAGCCAACACCGAGGCCTCGCACGCGCGAAAACCCGCTTCCGCCCCCAAATACTTCGCCGCATTCGCCTCCGCCCCGCATTCCTTGCCTGCATCGTAGAGCGCGGCGGCCTTGAACGTGAGCAGATCGGCGGCCTCCAATTCCGCCCACGCCTTGGCGAGCGGGTGTTGTATCCCCTGGTTCTGCCCGATCGGAC
>CAYRHK010000072.1:0-10121 GCA_964423825.1 uncultured Terricaulis sp.
TGATCATGAAGCCGAAGCTCGTGGTTTGCGACGAAGCCGTGTCGGCGCTCGACGTCTCCATTCAAGCTCAAATTTTGCGGCTGCTCGCTGATCTACAGCGGGTCTACCACACGAGCTTCCTATTCATCAGTCACGATCTCGCCGTCGTGCGAGAGGTCTCACACAACGTGCTGGTGCTTTACCTCGGCAGGGCTGTCGAGTTTGGGCCAGCGGAGATCATCCTGCGAGATCCCCGCCACCCATACACCCGCGCACTCCTTGCGGCGGCGCCGACGCCGAATCCGGTCGCCGCGCGCGCGAAACCACGCGTGCGCCTGGTCGGCGATCTGCCGAGCCCGCTCGACACGCGCGCAAGCCTCCGCTTCTTGAAGTCGCGCTTGGTCGACAACCCGGAAATCGAGCAGTACCGCCCGCGCTGGCTCGAAGTGGCGCCGGGCCACTTTGTCGCTGAGTATGAAGAGGAGCCGACCGCGGCGGCCTGAAGACTCGTCGCATCAGGCTTGGCGCAGGCGGCGTTTGTGCCAATGTGTCGACATCTTGGGGGATCGACATGCGTCATTTTCTAGTTTGCGCAACCATCGCCTTCTCACTTGCGATCAGCGCCTCGGCGCAGACGCAATCCGGCGGCCGCATCCAGCGCGGCGCGCTCGCTATCGAGAATGTCCCCGAAACCCCGCCCGACGTCTCCGAAAGGCTGCGGCAATACGTGAATACAAGGAGCGCGTTTTTCGCTGACTGGCTGCCCAACGGCGGTGTCCTGATCATCACCCGTTTCGGCGACACTGCGCAAGTACACGCGGTCGATCAGCCGATGGGCGCGCGCCGCCAGCTAACTTTCTTCGAAGAGCGCGTCTCTGGCGCGAGTGTCCGCCCCGGAAGCGACGCTATTGTGTTTACACGCGACGTGGGCGGCAACGAAAACTTCGGCGGCTACGTGCTTGATCCCACCACCGGCCGTTCAGCGCCATTTACCGAGCCGGGTACGCGCAATGAAAACTTCGTGTTCAGCGACGACGGCGCTCAAGTAGCGTGGTCCTACGTGCCCGCCAATGAGCCGAATTACGAAATTTACGTGGGTGATCCCAGCAATCCAAACTCGCGCCGACGCGCGCTCGATGGCGAAGGCGCCATCGGTCCTGCGGATTACAGCGCAGACGGCTCCAAACTCCTGCTCCAACGCTACATATCAATCGCTGAAAGTCGATTGTTCGTGATGGATGTGGCGACCGGCCACCAGACGCGCCTCGCGCCCGACGCCACCGCGTCGTTCTCAGGCGGGGAATTCACGCCCGATGGGCGCGCCGTGATCACACTCTCCGATGAGGGCTCTCAGTTCATGCGTCTTGTGCGCATCGATCTGGCCAGCGGCCAGCGGCAAGTGATTTCACCAGATATCGGCTGGGGCCTCGAAGAATTCGACCTCTCGCCCGACGGTCGCACCATCGCCTATGTCGTCAACGAAGCAGGGCGCTCGCAACTGCGTCTGATGGATGCCAGCAGCTTGCGCGCGTTGTCGGCGCCCGCCCTGCCAGCCGGCATCATTTCGGGCATCGAGTTCAGCCCCGACAATCGTCGCATCGCCTTCACGTTCAACAGCGCAACCGCTCCCGGCGACGTCTATTCATGGGATTTGCGCGCGCGCACTCTGACGCGCTGGACTGCAAGCGAAACTGGGGGCATCCCACAGGCCACCTTTGTCGAGCCCGAACTGATCCGCTGGCGCTCGTTTGATCAACGCGAGATATCCGGCTTCTTGTACAGGCCGCGCGCGCCGGGCACGCACCCGGTCATCATCAACATCCATGGCGGTCCCGAGAGTCAGCATCGCCCGGCCTTCTCATCCACCATCCAGTACTGGGTCAATGAACTCGGTGTTGCCGTGATCGCGCCGAATGTGAGGGGTTCGGAGGGCTACGGTCGCGACTTCTTGGCGCTAGACAACGGCCCGCGTCGCGAGGACAGCGTGCGCGACATAGGCGCGCTCTTGGATTGGGTGGAGGCGCAGCCTAGTCTCGATAAGAACCGGGTCATCGTCTATGGCGGCTCCTACGGCGGCTACATGGTGCTGGCGTCTATGACGCACTTCAACGACCGCCTCGCTGGCGCCGTGGATATCGTGGGCATCTCGAACTTCGGCACATTCCTCGAAAACACCTCTGGCTATCGCCGCGATCTGCGGCGCGCTGAATACGGCGACGAACGCGATCCCGAGATGCGTGCAGTGTTTGATCGCATCTCACCCTTGAACAACATCGGCCGCGTCAACAAGCCGATCTTCGTCATTCACGGTTTGAACGATCCGCGCGTCCCCGTGTCAGAGGCCGAGCAGATCTACACTGCCGTGCGTCGCAATGGCGGCGAGGCGTGGCTCATGATCGCCGACAACGAGGGTCACGGCTTCCAGCGCCGTGAGAACCAGGAAGCACAGCGCGAGGCCGAGACCCTGTTCTTCCGACGGGTGCTGGGGCTGGAGTAGGCGCTCAGCGCAACATCTCCATCAGGCGCGCGCGCAGCGCGGTCGCGTCCTCGCTGACGACATCCTTGTCCAGATCGCCGCGCAGTTTTGCGAGCGCTTCAGCAGCGAGGTGTGCGCGCATCCGCCCGAGCGCGCGTGGCGGGGCCGCAAGCGTCAGGTGCGCGAATTCGCCATGCGCCGCCGCGTCACTAACGCGTGCGCAGAGGCGCTTGAGGAAGTTCTCTTCCTCTTGCTCGTGCAGCGAGCGGCCCTTGTCCATGGCATGGCGCCCGGCGCCGACGCTGTCATGCGCGCGTGGCGGGCGGTCTTGCGGCTCGTAGGCGTCCTCTGGCCCTAGTTGTAGAGCGAGGTCGCCGCGCTCTCCAAGCGCATCGCCGCGCGAAGCTTGCGCCCAGACACGCGCGCGCCGTCCATCCGCAACAACAAACCACAGCATGCCGCCTTCAAGCATTTGTCACTCCGCCGCCCAGACTGCCCAAGTCGTTCACCGCACCATTGATCCAAAGCAAAAGGGCCGCGCACCTGGAAGGTGCGCGGCCCATAAAGCAGAGGACGCAGCCTCGTGGACTTATTGCACCGGCTCGAGATAGTCGTTGTTGACCCAGCCTGTGTTGTCGTTTTCGTCCGTCACGCGCCACCACATGCCTTCACGTTCGCCCGACGGATAAACCGTAGCGCCCGCTGGCAAATTGCGCATGGTCCGCCCGCTGCCAGGCCCCTCGCGCAGCGGGGTCCCTCGCGTGGTGCGGTAACTGCGCTCTGGCGCCGCATCGGCAGCAGAAACGCCGCTCGATGTGTCGAGCACGCCAAGCTGCGTGATGAGGTTGGTGTAGGCGTTGATGAAGGCCACGGTCACGACGCGTCCGATCTCTGTATCGGTGTAGCCGCCGAGGCCCAGCCCGCCGACGCCGGTGGAGCCGCCCAGGAAGCCAGCGCCACCCCAGGTGATGTTGCGGTTGCGCGCATTGCCTTCGGCCGCGAACGATTCCGTCGTGCGGACGTTCGCGAGGGTGAGCACGGTTTGAGCGGTCTGGTTACGCACGCCAAGCCCGCCAATGATGCCGCCCACGTTGCCGCCGATCAGGCCGCCGACAGCCGCGCCGACGCCGCCGCCGCTCGAATTGTTGTCCTGCGCCACGACGTCGGCGAGCAGCACATAATCGGCTGCGCGGATTTGGCCGCCGCCCACGTTAGAGCCGCGCTGCAGATTGCCTTCGCCGGCCAACTCGCGCTCTTGCAGCGCCGCGTCCAGGCCGCGTCCCCGTTCGACGACGGTGAAGCAGCCGGATTGTTGCACCACGACGCGCAGGAGCGCCGCCGGCGGCTGCAAATTGTAACTGCGCCAGCCTTGATAGGTGTCGCCGTCGCGGATTGAAATTGTGCCGAGGTTGCGCGTGCAGCGCGGCACCACCGGGGTCGTGCTTTCGCTTGCGCGCGGACCACTTTGGGCAAGAGCCTCCGGCGCGGCCATACCGGCGCCGAGCGCCAGAACGACTGCCAATGCCTTGAAAGTTCGACTCATTCTCACCTCCATCGGCGCGCCCGTGGCCGTACGAGCGCCGCCCCAAATTCCCTCAGGGTCGCGCCATAGCACAGCGTAACAACAAGGTCACGCGCGACTGAGCCGCCGAGATCGAAATGAAGGACCCATAGCGGCGGAGGCAAGGCAGCGCGGTCAGGATAAGTGCGAGCAGGCGATCGAGACTGGCACGACATTTTGCACCACGGCCAAAGGAACGTCCCATGGCGAGATCGCCTCCACGACCGGGATATCTTTCGGCGTGGTGAAGTCACACTTGTCACGGTCTACCCAGCACTTGAAGGCGCGATTGCAGGATTGGAAAAATAATGAGCGACGAGCGCGACTTAGACACGCGTCGCCGCAAGCATGTTGTGGGCGTTCCACGACGCCATGGCGCCCATCAGTGGCAGAGGCGTGTCAAGCTCCTCCGCCGAGGGTTGTTTCCCTATGCTGTCACGCTGGATTAGGTGCGCTTAAAACCCGATGTCCGAGGTCAGGCGCCTGGCATTGTAACCGGCGGCTTTGAGTCCCGAGACAATCTGCTCGGTGTGTGTTGCGTCGCGCGTCTCAAGTTCGATATCGAACTCGACGCCCTTGGCGGGCGCCGCCATCGTCATGCGATGATGCTCGACCTGCAAAATGTTGCCGCCGGCGTCACCGATGATGCGGGTGACTGTCGCCAAGATGCCAGGTCGGTCGTCGCCGACAAAGCGCAGCACGGAAATGCGGCCCTCGCGCACCAATGAGCGCTCCAGCACCGAGGCGAGCAGGCGCGTGTCGATGTTGCCGCCGGTGAGCACCAGCCCGACTTTCTGGCCGATAAACGCGTCCGGCTCCTTTAGCAAGGCGGCGAGAGACCCCGCACCCGCGCCTTCGGCGACGGTTTTCTCGGCGCGCACATAAAGTGAGATCGCGCACTCGAAGGTCTGCTCGTCGATCAGCAGCACCCGCTCTACCAGCGGCTGCGCCAGTGCGAACGGCAGTTCACCCACGCGCTTTACCGCAATGCCTTCGGCTATCGTGGCGCCGCCGCCGTGCGCCGCCGTATCGCCGCGCGCTCGTGCGTCGAAGGACGGATAGAGCGCCGCCTCGACGCCGATCACGCGGATCGAAGGCTTCAGCGCTTTCGCCGCTGTCGCCATGCCGGCGATCAACCCGCCGCCGCCGATGGGCGCGATCAGCATGTCGATCTCTGGAGCGTCCGCGAGCATTTCAAGCGCCGCGGTGCCCTGGCCGGCGACCACCCAACGGTCGTCGAACGCGGGCACGAACACAAGATTGCCGTCCGCGCACATTTTGCGCGCATGCAGCCCTGCGTCGTCAAATGTCTCGCCTTCGAGCACGACCGTTGCGCCCCGCGCGCGGGTTTGCTCGACCTTCACATTGGGCGTGTTCTTCGGCATCACGATCGTCGCTGGCACGCCCAAAGCTTGCGCATGGTGCGCCAGCGATTGGGCGTGGTTGCCCGCCGAGTTAGTGATCACGCCGCGTTGGCGCTCCTCATCGGTGAGCAGCAGCAGGCGATTGAGCGCGCCGCGTTCCTTGAACGAACCGGTCTCGTGCAGGTTCTCGTACTTGACCCACACCTCGGCTCCAGTCGCCTTCGACAAGCTGGGCGAATAACGCGTTGGCGTACGGCAGACGCGCCCCTGAAGCCGCGCCGCCGCAGCCTGGATGTCGGCGAACATGGACTCGAAGCTGACGTGTGACATTTCGCTCCCGTGTTCTCTACTATTGGGCGCTTGGCGCCTCTTCAACCTCGATCTTGGACTTAGATTGCGACGGCAGCGCCATTCCCGCTGCTATGCGGATCGCTTCGGCGTAGGCCCGCTCGCTCGCCATCAGGGACGACAGCGCTGTCCAGCGTTCGTACTTCTTGTCGTAGCATATCACGCGCACGCCGCTTCCCAGAGTGAGTTCGGTTTCGTAGGTCAACCCGATCAGCTCGGCGGCATTCGGGCTGAGTAGGCTCAATCGGCGATCAAAGGGATAACCAGGCGGAGCAACGAACAGAGTGCGTTCAAGCGAACCCTTGGCGACTATCTGGTCAATCTCCCAGGCTAGGTTCTCAGTGCGGCTGATCATGACAACATTGAGCTGTGCATCTTCTATTTTTTTTAAGACGTAACCTTGCCAGTCGTCGTCCGAGCTGGCGTCCCGGGCGGCGCCCAGGGGAGGCGGATGAGCGGCGCGTGGATCAGATAGCGCGACGACAGGACCGCGGGCGAACAATGCTTCTGCGACTGCCTCTTCGAGGGGCATGGTGCCATCGGCGCCGCCAAAGCCGAAGGTGATCGCACGAAAGCTGACCTCGACGCGTGTCTGGTCATCTGCAAACGCGCGCAACAGCAGGATCGGGTTGCGTTGCGAATCCGAAGCGATTTCCGAGGCTGATCGCACGAGCGCCCGTCGCCACGCGTCGAAGGCGGACCGGAGGGGCGCTAGCAGGAAGCCGCGCACAGCCAAAACTAGTGGCATCATCGCAGCGCCACCCACGATCGCAATGGCTCCTCTCAAGTTATCGGGATTGGCGACCCCCATCTGCGCCACTGTCAGAATTGCCCCAAATGCGGCGTTGGGAAGCAGAAGAAAAATCAAAGCGACGTTCAAGAGTCGTAGGCCGGGTTGCCGTATTAGAGCCCAGAACGTTGCGACCAACGCCAGCGTGAATGTCGCCAAAGCTGGCGCCAGGATCAACCAGAATGAGTCAGGGTAGCGCCACTCCTCTGGGTGAGGGGTAAATACCGTCCAAGTCAGCGCGCATATCAAGCTGACCAATGCAATGAGCACACCCCGCGAGATTGAGGCGATGAGTGCAGGAAAAAACCTACGCGTCTCCCGCCAAGCTCGGCGCCAATCTCGTCCCACGTACTTTGCGATGAGGGCGCGAACAGCAACACGCGGCGCGTCGGCGCTCAGCCGGGGGCGCCTAAACGCGCGCATTGAGGCTCCGGCAACAAGATGAACGAGGGCAACCCCCGCCAGGAAGGCATAGCTCGGAAAACTCAGAACTTCGCCTATCGATGCGGTGCTGCTGGCGCCGGCCCGCAAAACGCCTTCATCCCCAAACCAAGACAGCGCCATACGCGCAGCGATAGCGCCTAGCACCAGAATTGTCGCGCCGATGCCAACGAGGCGATCCTCCGTCGCGGCCTTGAGGACCGCAAAAGCAATGGGGGCGACAAGTGCCGTGAGCAAGGCGAATACAGCTAACACCAGGGCCAGAATGGCGACGGTGATGATCAAGATGACTACATCGCTCGCGCCGCTTGTTGCAGACGCCCAGAAGCCGAATGGGCTCAGATGCTCGAAGGCCAAGGCGAGTTTGGCGTCCAAATGATCGGGCAAAAAATAACGCACCGGCGCGAGCGCAAGGCCAAATAGGCCGAACGAGGCCATAAGAATTACGGCGCACACAGCGATTCCTGGCAGCATGCCAAACAGCATCACCAGCAGTGACAGATAGAACTGGTACACGGCTCGCGCAGCGAGCATCGGCGCGAGGCTGCGCCGCTGAATGCCCCCCTTTGCCGCCACGCTACTTCGACACTGGTCCGCCGCTGCCGTTCACTGGAATGCCGGAGCGGCCCGCGATGAAGTCGGCGACGTAGGATTGAAACGAAGCGGCGCTCACCGCGATGTTGATCGGCGGCCCGTTCGGCACGCGGCGGAAACTGGAGTCGACGCCGATGACGTCGAAGCCGGCGCCATTGCGCACCAGGAATGCGGAGCCGGAATCGCCGCGCGTGGTGTCGCACTCATGCTGGAAGGTGCCGTCACTAAAGATGCGCACGATGTGGCAATCTACGTTGCCCGAAAGCGTTTCGCCCGTATCCCATGAGTACCCGGCCTGGAAAAGCGACGCCGCGCGCGCCACACGCAATCCCTCGCCATTGAGGTTGCGCACGCCGGCGTAACCCAAGCGATCGCCCAACGGCTGGTCGAGGCGTAAAAGCGCCCAGTCCAAGCCATCGATCGTATCGCCAGTGGTGAACTCGCGATAATTGAAGCGGCGATTGATAATGTAGTGCGTCGTCCGCGCCGGAGGCCCGCCGGCTTCCGGTTGGAAGGTGCCCGCCGCGGCCACGCCGTTATCTGTGTGGATACAATGCGCTGCTGTGACGATGACATCGCGCGCGATCAGCGTGGCCGTGCAGCGCTCTTGCGCCGCGTTCACATACTGTCCCATGAACCGCCACGGCGCTTCTTGCGCGTTCACCCGGATGCGATCGTCGCGGCCGAAAAAGTGATCGTTGATCGTTCTCGGCCGCTCGCGCGTGTTGCAGTCGCTGCGGTCGGTGCGCACTTCGCATGAACCGTTGCCGCGGCCCGGTTCTTCGCACACGCCGTTGAACGACGTGCCGCAACTATCGTTTAGGCCGCGCATCCATGAGATCGACCCGCAATCCGTGCGGTCGGTTCCAGGCGTGCATGCGCCGGTGCCAAAGCCCGCTTCGTCGCATTCGCCATCGCGCGCCCATTGGCAGCTATCGTCTTCGACGCCCGCGCGAATGCGCCAGCAATCGGAGCGGTCGGTGCCCATGGCGCAGGCGCCGGTGCCGATGTCGGGATCGTCGCACTCATTGTCGTTGGCCCAGCGGCAGCTGTCATTGCCCGCGACGTCGGCGCCAGGCTTGTTGCCAGCCTGCTTGCCGGCGTGTGCAACATCGAGCACCGCGCCTGGCTCGAACGGCGTGGCCCCATAACCCGCCGTCGCGCTTGGTCGCGCTTTCGGGCCGCTCAGAACAAAACTCGCCGCTACACAAGCGGCGATGATCGCCGCGCCTGCCGCTAACCGCATATGTACGTTATCTCCCGCCGAACGCCGCCGAAGTTAGCCCCATCCGGCGTTGCTGGAAAGCGCCGCTTGATCTTGGGCGAAGGCTCTGGGACAAGCCGGCCATGGCAGCGCCCGTCCTCCATATCGGCAACAAGAATTATTCCTCCTGGTCGATGCGACCATGGCTGGCGCTCAGGTGGGCCGGTGTTCCCTTCGAGGAAAACGTCATTCCCCTGGGCGGGGAGGGGTACGGCCTCTCGAAGATCAAGGCGGTCGTTGCCGTGTCGCCGAGCGGTCGCGTACCCGTCCTCCATATCGGTGATGCCGCGATCCATGATAGCCTTGCCATCTGCGAGTGGGCCGCCGAGCAGACCCCGAGCCTTTGGCCGGCTGATCCCTTGGTTCGCGCCCAGGCACGTTCGGCGGCCTGCGAAATGCATTCGGGTTTCGCGGCGATGCGCCGCGACCTATCGATGAACGTCCGTCGCCGCTTGAATGCACCCCCCTTGCTCGCAGACGACGTCCGCGCCGATCTTGAGCGTTTGTACGCGCTTTGGGGCGGCTTGCGCGCACGCCATGGCGACGCCGGTCAATTTCTGTTTGGCGCGCGCACGATTGCTGACGCCATGTTTGCGCCCGTCGCAACCCGTTTGCGCACCTACGCCATCGAGGCGCCCGAAAGCGCACAGGCCTATTGCGCCGCCATTTTCGCCGATCCCGCCTTCAAGGAATGGGAACGCAGCGCCGAAGGCGAATCTTGGTCAATCGAACAAACGGAAGCGCTTTATCGATGATGCGAACTGTAGTTTTGGCGGCGCTGCTTGCGCTTGGCGCTTGCGGCGGCGGCGATAGCGGCGTCATGCGCGAAATTGAACGCGCCGAACGCGACGCGGCTGAATCCGCACAAGCTGCGGCAGCCGGTTCGGCTACATTCCTCGACGAAGTACGTGCCCGTCCCGGGGTGGAGGCGCGACCATCAGGGTTATTGATCGAGCGCGTCTCACGCGGGCGCAATCAGTCGCTGCCGCGTCCAACCGAAGCGGCTGTGGTTCTTGTGCACTATGAGGGCAAACTGTCGGACGGCTCGGTGTTCGACTCGTCATTGGAAGGCGGCCAGCCGGCGCAGTTCGCCCTGGCGCAAGTGGTCCCAGGTTTTTCCGAAGCGATCCAACAGATGCGCCCGGGCGATGAGGTTTTAGCTACGTTTCCCGCCGACCTCGGCTACGGCGATCGCGGGAGTCCGCCCGTGATCCCGCCAGGCGCCGCGCTGCAGTTCCGCATTATTCTGCTCGCGTTCCAGGAGCCGAACGGGCGCGTGGTCGAAGCGCCGCAGTGAGCGCGAT
>CAYRHK010000073.1:0-10026 GCA_964423825.1 uncultured Terricaulis sp.
ATCTACGCGGTGTCAGCAGAGGACCATTACCTGCGGATACATACCTCTAAGGGTAGCGACCTCATCTTGATGCGCCTCTCCGACGCCATAACCGAACTCGAAGGCATCGAAGGCGCGCAGACACACCGCTCCTGGTGGGTAGCGCGCGCGGCGATCGAGAGCGCCAGGCGCGAGGGCGACAAGGCAATCTTGTCGCTCAAAGGCGGTATTGAGGCGCCAGTGAGCCGGCCGAACGTAAGGCTGCTGCGGGAGGCCGGCTGGTATTAGGCTTGCCGCACGCGGCCAAAGACCAAATAGCTCGCGAACAGCACGACCATCACACCATCGACGATAACCGCCGTTTGCAGGCCGGCAAGGTAGCGAGTCCCCTGCATCAGCACCAACACAATGAACGCCACCTTGCTCGCACCCGCGACAACGAGCGCGAGCTTCCGTGACGGCGCATTAAACGCGCCATAGATCAGCAGCGCCCCCATCAGGGCTATGAGCACGCCCCAGTTGGGCACGACCACGCTCGCCATCGCGCCTTCCGGCGTTTCCTGGAAAAAAGCCTGTGTCGCCTCTACCGGCGAAATCGTTGCATAAAGCATGGTCAGCGTCAGCACGCCGCTGAGGACCATCAGGCTCGCGAAAATCTTCTCGAACACGCCTGCATCCTAGCCTTCTAGCGGAAGCTCCAATCGCTGTCCGCCGCCATATAGAGGAACACCGCCCAAGCGGCCACATTCTGCCGCAACGCCTCGCGATCGATTGCGTAAAGCGTGTCATTCGGCGTGTGGTGGACATCGAAATAGTCTGTTCCATCCTGGGCAAGATCGACCACCGGCACGCCGGCGCTCCGGAGATCGCCGACATCGGCCCCCCCAGAAGCCGCGTTGTCGCCCAGCTCGATGCCAAGAGGCGCCAGCCCCTGGTGGATTGCGCGCGCATACGGCAACGCCGGCTCGGCAAAGCGCGAGCGGAACGCGTAGACAGGGCCGGCGCCGAAGTCGCTTTCTGCGGCGACAATGTGATTGTCGCTGGCATGTGCAATCGCATAGGCGCCGCCGCCATGGACGCCGTTCTCTTCAGCGCCTGCCAACAAGATACGAATGGTGCGGCGCGGCCTTCGCGGCAGATCGCGAATTAACGCCGCGGCCGCGGAGATAATGGCAACACCGGCGCCGTCGTCGACAGCACCCTGTCCCATGTCCCACGAATCCAAATGCGCGGCGGCGAGCACGATATCGCGTCCACGCGTGCGACCGGGAATCTCTGCAATGACGTTGCCCGAGGTCGCCGCCTCGCGAATCTCGGCTTCGATGGTGAGCCGCACCCGAACGGGTCCGCGGGCGACCAACCGCGCAAGGACATCGGCGTCAGCAGGCGAAATCGCCATCGCGGGAAGACTCGCGCCGTTGGCTTGGCGCGACGAGCCGCCTTGGTGCGCGAAGCGATGCGTGTCAGTGCCGACTGAGCGGATCACGCAAGCGATGGCCCCGCGCGCTTGCGCTAGCGGCGCGCATTGACCACGTTTGCGAACAGCAGCGCCGTAGCCGGCGCCGGTACGGGTGCGCTCCATCGCCTCGTCGATAAAGACGATACGGCCGCTCAACTCAGCTTCGGTCGCGGCTTCGAGCCCCGCGAGGCCCGTGAAGCGAACGATCTCGCCTTCAAGGCCCCCAGGCGGCGTCGAAGGCGAACCCCCTAGCGCCGCTGCCACCATCGGCTGCGAGGACGGCGAAACAATCGCGGCTTCCTCGCGCGTCGCGTCCCAATAGGGAAAGCTGAACGGCTCGATGCGCACATTGGCAAAGCCTCGTTCGCGCAACATCGCCACCGCCCAGTCGCGGGCGCGAGCTTCGGCGTCTGAGCCCGCCAGGCGAGGGCCAACTTCCGTGACGAGACTTTCAACGATATTCCAAGCATCGTCGCTCGCCAGCGCAGCTTGACGTAGCCGCTCCACGTTGCGTCCCTGTTCAGCGCTGATCGCCGCCGCCCCTAGCGCAGGCTGTGGCTGGGCGCTGGCGGACGCAGACAAGGCGAGTGCCGCCACGGCAAGAGTCAGAATTCTCATGTGGTCCCCTGAACTTCGGGCTCAAGTTCGTCGGCTTGGCGCGCTATGGCAAGCCCAGACGACGACTGGTTCAGTTGCCCTGGATGATGCCCCCCAAGCCGCCCAGCAGCGAGCCTTCGCCGCGGGTCGGGCCGCCGCCCATGGCGGACGCGGCAATCCGCCCCGCAAGACGCGAAAACGGCAGCGACTGAATCCAGACCTTTCCCGGCCCGGTGACGCGCGCAAAGAAGACCCCCTCGCCTCCAAAGAGGATGCTCTTCACCCCGCCGGCGGTGATGAGATCGAAATCGACGGTGGCGGTCATGGCGGCGATGCAGCCGGTGTCGATATGGAGCTGCTGGCCCGGCGCCAAGTCGCGCTCAATCAGAGTGCCGCCCATCTGTACGAACACCCAACCGTCGCCTTCGAGCTTTTGCATGATGAAGCCCTCGCCGCCGAACAGGCCGGTCAGCACGCGCTTTTGAAAGTGGATGCCGATCGAGACGCCTTTGGCGGCGGCGAGGAAGCTATCCTTCTGGCAGATGAGCTTGCCGCCAACATCGCTCAGCCGGATGGGTAGGATCGTGCCCGGAACCGGCGCGCCAAAAGCGACGCGGGCTTTGCCGGCTTGGCCGTTGTGAGTGAAGACTGTGGTGAAGAGGCTTTCGCCGGTCAGCAGGCGCTTGCCTGCCCCCATGAGCGCGCCCATCACGCCCTGCTGCTGCTGGCTGCCATCGCCGAAAATGGTGGTCATGCCGATGGCGGCATCCTTCCAGACCATGGCGCCGGCTTCGGCGATGGCGCTTTCGCCGGGATCAAGTTCGATCTCGATGAATTGCAGCTCTTGGCCTTTGATCTCGAAATCGACATCATCGCCAGCACCGGAGCGGCGCAACGGTTCGGTGGGCGGCAACGCGCTGGACATGAGAACTCCTCTGACGTGTGGGGCGCCCAGACGTAGCCCATGCCACAGCGTGCGTCACGTCAAAGCGGAGCGCGGCGCAGAACAAGGCGCTCCTCTCGCACGCCGTCCTCATGGCGCAGCCTTAGCCGCATCTCGATCTCGTCTGCGCTGACACGGCGAATGCTCAATCCCGAAAACACCAATAAATCTGCAGTCGCCGACACCGGCGCGAATTCGTGCCAGCCATCCCTGTCTTCCCATGCGACAAAATCGGGATTGAAGTGCTTGACCCGCATCCGCACCCCGCGCTCGTCCTGGTCCATGAGCATGATCTCATAAAAAACCGGGGCGCCATCGTTCACGAGACGGAAATGCCCAACCATCTGGCCGCCGACTGGCGGGGCCCAAGTTTCCTCAATTGTACCGCCCAATCCTTCGCCGACCCAACGCCCAGCGAGCCAAGCCGCGTCGTCGATGGTGTTGTCGGCGCGTGCGGAACCGACGCCGGCAGCGAACAGAGCAAGGACTAAGATAATGTGTTTGATCATAGGCTGACCTCCATCGCCACAATGACGGGCGACGAGCCCCGATTTCGACATGTTAGCCGGTTCAGCGAGCGCGCCATGCGGTTTTGCTTTGGCCGTAGATGTCGACCTTGTGCGTTTCGAAGGGCGGCGCCAGGGGGTGATCCTCGCGCTCCAATTGCGAACCGAGGCGCAGCGCCAGCGCGATCGATGGCGTGTTCTTCTTGTCGATGCAATGGATCACATGATCCCAGCCCAAATTGTCGAACGCCCAATCGATGGCGGCAGTCGCGCCTTCGAGCGCATAGCCCTGCCCCATCGCGCTTTTCTTCAGGCCCCAACCCACTTCATCGCCCGGCCACGAGCCCTCCTTGCCCCCCGGCCGCCACGGGCCCAGACGACCAATCCATTCGCCAGTGTCGCGCTTCAACACCGAGAACATCGAGTAGCCGAGCAGCGCCCAGGCGCCGGTCAATGTCGCCATAGTCCGCCAAGCGGCGTCGCGCGCTTGCGGGCCGCCAATGAAGCGCATCGTCTCCTCCTCCGCGCCCATCTCAGCGAAGCCGTCGAAGTCTTCGTGCGCAGGCGGACGGAGGATGAGGCGCGCGGTAGTCAAAGTTGGGCCGATGGTCATGAGCGGAGTGTCCCCTGTCACGCCGAGTTCGCCAAGCTTTCTAGGCGCGCACAGCGCGGCGCGCGACGAGCACAAATCCCGCCAAGCAAGCAGAGCCAATCAAGCCATCCATGATTGCGTCGGCGGAAACAAGGACAAGCACTGGGGCCAGCAGCCCCACCAACGCCGTGGCGTATCCCACGCCCAGCAACAGCGCGCGAGCACTGTGCTGGCGGAAGCGCTGAGCCTCAGCGCGTTCCAGAACCGCGACGATGAAGGCCCGGTCGCGCGCTTTGGGCGTAGCGGCAGCCATTGCGCGCATCAATCTGACTTCGTCACTCATTCTAACCCTTCAAAGCTTGCAGGAGCCGCTCGCGGCCCCGGTTCACATGCGATTTGACGGTGCCAAGCGGCAAGCCCAGGATGTCCGCAGCTTCGGCATGAGAAAATCCCTCCCCCAGACACAAGGCAACGGCCGCGCGCTGATCCAACGGCAGTGTGGCCATTGCATCCGCCAATGCGATGCGATCTTCGAGAGGTGCTTGGTCTGCTTCACATTGAGCTTCCAGCCAGTCCACATCTCTCGCCCGCGCCCGGCCATAAGCACGCTTGGCGTCGCGGGCCATGCGATAGCCGATGCCGCAAACCCATGTGCGGAAGCTAGATCGGCCCTCGAAGCGATCCAGCCGTGACCACGCCATCACGAACGCTTCCTGAGCGAGATCGTCAGCGTCGCCCCAGTGACCAACATAGCGGCGCAAGAAACCCCGCAATGCATGTTGGTGACGCGCGACCAGCTCCGCGAACGCGCCGCCATCGCCGACGCGAGCTGCGGCGACAAGGCGCGCATCGTCATGGCTGCTGATCATCGCGAGAACGGTCAGGCTTGAACATCGCCAACGCCAGACTGCCCATCGACGTCATCGTCATGGTGACCGCAATGACCAGGAACGCCATGCGACGCTCATCGCCCAAGAAGGCGAAAGCGAGCCAAAAGCCGAGCGCAAGCACGCCAAATACGAACGCTTCGCCCCAGGGCGCACGCGGGGCGCTGTCCTTCTTGAGCAGGGAGTATAATTCGGGCGGCGGCTCCTTGCCGGCCTGCAAAACAGCCTTGATGACATCCAACGTTTGCCGGCGCCGTTGATGCTCCAGAAACGAAACCCAGCCTTGTCCGATCATGCCGAACGCGATCGCGGCGAAAATGAAGACCATGAGACTCAGATTGTTCATGTCGCCCTCATCCGCCAAACATGCGCCGCTTCAGGCGCGAGATCATCTCGCGCCGACCGGCCAGAAATGACCAGCCCAATACGCCAGCGCCGACCCAGAAGAATGCCTCGAGACTCAAGGCGGCGACGGTAACCATGCCGGTCCAAAGCGCGAGGCCCGGCTCGAAGAAGAAATAGGCGATTGCGGCGGCGGCCCAGGTTGCCACCACGACGAAGCCCGCCACGCCCAAAATTAGCCAACGTACCTTCATGGATCGCTCCTCCTTTGGCCTGTTCGTGGCCACGGAGAGTGCGATTGGATGCAGGCACGGAGTGCGTCGCCTTCAAGCCGCCGCTTCAGACGGTTTCCACCGCAACGCGCCCGTCCTTGAGCTTCAGCGCCAGCTTGCCGTGCTTCAGAGCCAGCGCCCGCTCGCCGAACACCTCGCGCCGCCAGCCGCTCAGCGCGGGCACATCGGCGTTATCATCGGCTGCGACGGCTTCAATGTCGGCGGCAGACGCAATCAACCGCGGCGCCACGCCATGAGTCTCCGCTTCATAGCGCAACAGCACTTTCAGGAGTTCCACCGTGGCGCCCAATCCTGCTGACGGGGCAGACGCGCGCCCAACCTTGTAGCTCGGTCGCTCAGGTCGCGCGAAAGCTGCCCCTAACGCATCGATCAACTCCTGCGCCGCGCGCGAATTGCCGAACCCGCGCGGCGCAGCGCGCATGCGATCGAAATCCGCCGATGACTTCGGCTTTATCTCGGCCACTTCGTAGAGCGCCTCGTCCTTCAGTATCCGCCCACGCGGCACGTCGCGTTGCTGCGCCTGTCGTTCGCGCCACGACGCCGCAACTTGCAGCGCCAACAGGTAGTCGGCCGAGGTCTTGCGCAGCTTCAGCCGACGCCAAGCATTCTCCGGCGTAAGGTCGTAGATTTCGGGGTCTACAAGATTGGCGTGCTCATCATCAAGCCAAGACAACCTCCCGCCGGTATCGAGCGTATCCCGCATGCGCGGGTATAGGTCTCGCAAATGAGTGACATCGGCGAGCGCGTAGGCAAGCTGCGCGTCCGAGAGCGGGCGCCGGCTCCAATCGGTAAAGCGTGAGGACTTATCCAAGCGCCGACGCAAAACTTGTTGTACAAGTGCGTCATAGGCGACCGAATCTCCGTAGCCGCACGCCATCGCCCCGATCTGAGTGTCGAACACCGGCCCCGGTAGTGCGCCCCCCAGCTTCAGGAAAATTTCAAGATCCTGACGCGCGGCATGAAAGACCTTCAAGATCGCCGTATCGCTCATGACTTGGAGGAACGGGGAGAGATCGAGATCGTCCGCCTGCGGATCGATGACGGCCTCGCCTTCAGGCGCCGCTGCCTGGATCAAGCAAAGCTTCGGCCAATAAGTGGTTTCTCGCATGAATTCGGTATCGACCGCCACGAACGGCTGGCCAACGAGCTCGCGACAAAAGCCCTCAAGCGTTTTGGTATCGGTTATGACCCGCATCGCGCCGTGGTTGCGACGCACCGCTCTTCCGGTCAAGGGCTGACAGGGGTCGCGGTCACAGCGGGGTCTGCAAAACCTAGCGTCAGGCTCCCATCAGCCACCCGGGCCTCAAGGTAGGCAAGGTCATGCGAGGGCAGGGCAACTAAGCTCGGCTCGGCGATGACGAGATCGTGCAGCGCACGAAGCTGAGCGAGCACCGCCGCGCGATCGGGATCGACCCCCGGAACCACCCAGCGAATCAAGCGCGGGCGTCCGCGAGCCTCCTCGAGGCTCTTCATCATCCAGGCGATGTCGCCGATGAACAAATATTCACGCGCCTGCGTCCTTACGTAAATGAGCGCCGTCCCCGGTGAATGGCCCGGGGCGGCAAGCGCCACAACGCCGGGCGCGATGCGGGTGGGGCGGCTGAGATCGATGGGCGTCGACGCTGCGATTTCGGGGGCAAGCACGCCATCGACCGCATGTTGCGGCAACCCCTCCATCTGGATCTCGGTCACCCGCACATGCGGCGCAATCGCGGAAGGTTCCGGGTGACGGGTTAGCGCCATCACATGGTCGAGATGTTCGTGGGTCAGCAGGATCGCATCGGCGTGCGTCATCGCCGCGAGTACGCGCTCATAGGCTCCTTGATCGAAGCGTCCCGCGCCATCGCTCATCGCGTCAAGCGTTGGTGCATCCACAGCCCCGTCGATGATGATGGCGCCGCCCGGGGCGACGACCTGAAACGACGTGTAGACAAACGTCCTTTGCCCGGAGAAGTCGCCCGCCACTGCGGCGAAACTCGGCGCTTCGCTTTGTCCGACAAATTCCACGCGCACTTCTGTGGGGAGCGTTTCAGCCGGGTCGTTGGCGACCAGCCCCCGATAGGCAGCGAGATCAATGACGCCATCCGCGCGCGCCGGCGTTGCGCCGTCCAGCACTAACCACCACGCAAGGCCACCGAACGCGGCCAGTACAACCACAATGGCGATTAGCCAACGCATGCAGCGCTCCCGGATTTAACGCGCGATGCGCAAAGTCTGCCCTTGGGCGCCGTTCTCCAGCACAACGCCGCGGCGGCGCAACTCCGCCGCCAGTTGCGTCTGGTCGCCAGTGAACGAGAACGACACCAGCGCGCCATCGCGACCTACGGCTTCAATGCGGATTTCCGAGATAATCGTCTGCGCCGCGCCTTCGAGCGCATCCTTGATGCGCTCCCACTGCGCCTGATCAGCGTAGAGGGCCGACACGGAAATGCGCGCCCGCGCACCGCCGCCGCTAGCCGGCGCCCGCGACTTCCACTCGCTTTGCACGCGATTATTGGCCTGATCAGCGAGCGACGCGAGCGCACCCTGGATGCCTGCCGTGTCGCTAATGGCGGCGCTGACTTCGCCACGGCTCTGCGTACCGCTGGCGCTCACCTCCACCAGTGCGGCGGACGCTGTTGATCCCTGCACGCGCAACGTCGCATAGAGCGCAGCGCCCGCTGCCGCGCCTTGAGCGAACGGGGCGGCGGCGGTCCAGTTCGGCGCGCCCTGCAGGGCCTCCGGCGCCACAGCTATCGGCGCCAACTCACCGGCGTACCCGCCGAGCGCCCACACCTGCCGCCACAGCGCGGCCGTCTCGGGCGTCACCCCGGCGCTTACAACCGGGACCACCAATGTTGGCGACGACCGCGCTTCGATGATCCCGATACTCGCTTGCCGCAACAAGGCCCTCACCCCCGCGGGATCGAACCGAAGCGCCAAACGCCCGATATAGCGGGTAGAAGATCGCCGCTCTTCCTCAACGTCCACGCTCAGCACCAAACGCTCAACGCCAGCTGCATCCAGCGCTGGCATCCCGCGGGCAGCAAGATCCGCGGGAGTCGCGAGGCGGCGCACCAGGCGCTCGAAGCCCGAGCGATAGGCGGCGGCGAACCCCGCCTGTTGGGCGGCGGCGCCGTTGGCAGCGGTCTCGTCGACCCGCACCCCCGACACCACGAAGATGCTGTCGCGTCCGCTCTGGGCGCTTGCCGGAGCGGGCACGAGCACGCACAACGCCAGGAACAACGCCCCAAGGGCGGCAAAAGGCGCTAGCTTCATAACGTCACCTTCTCTTTGCGCACGTGGTCAGGCTAGACGCGCGGCAGCGCGGAATCGCCTATCAATGTGGCGCCTTCTGGACCCCAAACCGTGACCGATAACAAGAACCCAAACGGACTGACATACAAAGACGCCGGCGTCGATATCGACGAGGGCGAGCGCCTGGTAGACCTTATCAAACCGGCCGCGAAATCAACCGCCCGCCCCGGCGCCGAGGCGGCTTTGGGCGGGTTCGCGGCGCTGTTCGACCCCAAGGCCGCAGGCTTCAAGGACCCGGTTTTCCTAGCCACCACCGATGGCGTCGGCACTAAGCTCAAGATCGCCATTGAGAGCGGCCGCCACGATACCGTTGGCATCGATCTCGTCGCCATGTGCGTCAACGACCTCTCGGCCCAGGGCGCCGAGCCGGTGATGTTCCTGGATTATTACGCCACTGGAAAGCTCAACGCCGAACAGGCAGCCAAAGTGGTCGCCGGCATCGCCGAGGGCTGTCGCCAAGGTGGCGCAGCACTCGCGGGCGGCGAGACCGCCGAAATGCCCGGCATGTACGCCAAAGGCGACTATGACCTCGCCGGTTTCGCCATAGGCGTCGCTGAACGGGGCACGTTGCTACCGCGCGTCGACGACATGGCCGCCGGCGACGTGCTGATCGGCGTCGCCTCCAGCGGTCCGCATTCGAACGGTTATTCGCTGGTGCGCAAGATTGTGGAGCGCAGTGGGTTGACCTGGGAGGCGCCCGCGCCGTTTGACCCCACGAAGACACTCGCCGAGGCTCTGCTGGCGCCGACGCGCATCTACGCCAAGGCGTTAAGGCCAGTGTTTGAGGGCAAGCTCGCCAAGGGCGCTGCGCACATCACCGGCGGCGGCTTGGTGGAGAACACGCCGCGCGCACTGCCTGACCGTGTTGTACCGGAGTTCGACTGGAGCGCTTGGATGCGCCCTGCCGTCTTTCGCTGGCTGCAAGAAGCCGGCGGCGTTCCTGAAGGCGACATGCGCCGCACATTCAATCTGGGAGTAGGCTTTGTGCTGGTGGTCGCACCAGAAAACGCAGCGCGGGTAGTTGAGCTGCTCAGCGCAGGCGGGGAACCCGCGTTTGCGATTGGCGTGTTGAAGAGCATATGAGCCGGCTGCAGCGAAACTCCTCCCGCGTTCACGGGGGAGGTATCAACG
>CAYRHK010000074.1:0-9861 GCA_964423825.1 uncultured Terricaulis sp.
CACCACCGCCGCCACCGCCGCCGAAGCCGCCGCCACCGCCGCCGTAGCCGCCGCCGCCATAACCGCCGCCGCCGCCGCCGCGATCACCGCCACCGCCGCCGCCGCCACGATAGCCGCCGCCACCACCGCCGCCACGATAGCCGCCGCCACCTGCGCCGCCGCCAAATCCGCCACCGCCACCGCTGAAGCCGCCGCCGCCGTCTCCAAACTCAGGAGGGGCGCCCTCGCTGCGGTCGCGCCCGCGACGCTTGTCCTTTTTGCGGTCGTTGTCGTCTTCGAATTCGTCGTCGAAACTCATTTCCATCTGTCCTGATCAGCGCCACTTGGCGCACAAAAAAACGCGCGCGCGTCGATCCGCACGCACGCTACCGCGAACTTCTGCTCTGCAGGGGGTAGACAACTCTGCCGCACGGCTTGCGGAACTTCGCACCTTCACCGGCCCCGACCGCCGGCACTCACACCTTTGCTTATGCGGGAGGCCAAGGCTGCGCGCAAGCGACAAGTCGCGTGGTTTACGCCGGTTTCATCTCAGCGCCGTCGATTCAACGCCTCAGATGGCGGCGACACGCCACCCGCCGCCATCTCCACCCAACCGCGCTGCGAGAAACGTGAGGCCAGCCTCCAACCCCTCGCGAAGGCCGAACGGGGGATTGATGGCGTACAAACTGGAGCCTGTAAGGCGACCTGTGGGTGTGGGAGGGGCGATCCAGAAATCGGCGCGGAGCGCTTCGCGTACGCCGCGGCTGCGCAGTTCGGCTTCCGCCGCCGCGAGCGGCCCCTCCGCTTTGAGCGGGCGCCACCACAAGTAGGTTCCATGGCTGAAGCGTTTGAGCGCGGCGGCGATGGCGTGCGTGGCGCGTTCGATTTCATCGGTCGCTTCGTAGGGAGGGTCGACCAGCACAAGGCCGCGGCGCTGCAAGGGCGGCGTCAGCGCTGCCAGCGCCTCCCAGGCGTCGCGGCGGTGGAGTTGGACGTTGGGATGGTGAGGCAGCGCGCGGCGCAGCGCTGAAAATTCTTCGGCGTGGAGTTCGCATGCGATCAGCACGTCTTCACCACGCCGTGCGGAGACAGTTAGGGCAGGCGAGCCAGGATAAGTGCGCAGATCTCCGTCGGCGTTGAATGCCGCGACCGCGGCCAGGTAGCGGGCTATGAGCGGCGGCGCGTCCGCGGCGCCCCACAATTTGGCAATGCCATCTCGCCACTCCGGGCTGCGCTGCGCTTCCTCGCCGCGCAAGTCGTACAGACCGCGCCCGGCGTGTGTGTCGAGCACCGCGAACGGGGCTGGCTTGCGCTTGAGGGCATCGAGACAGAAGACGAGCGCTGCGTGCTTCAGGACATCGGCATGGTTGCCAGCGTGGAAGCCGTGGCGGTAGTTCATAAGGACGAGTTAACCGGAGGGCGGCAAATGGCCAAGGTACTGGGCGTCGGCGGCGTGTTCTTCAAGACCACGGATCCGATCGCGCTGAAGGCCTGGTACGCGCGCGTGCTTGGCCTGGAGATTGGGGATTGGGGCGCGTTCTTCACGCCCGATATGGTCAAAGACACGCCCGGTTCGGGAACCGTGTTTAGCCCATTCAAGGCCGATACCGACTATTTCGCTCCGTCGGACAAGGAGTTCATGTTCAATCTGATCGTCGATGACATGGATGCGATGCTAGCGCGTTGCAAAGCCGAAGGCGTCGAGCCGGTGAAGACGCAGGACGAGAGTTACGGCCGCTTCGCCCACATCATCGATCTCGAAGGTCGCAAGGTCGAGTTGTGGCAGCCGCTGCCGATGCCGGAACAGGCATGAGCTTTCGAGACAATCCTCCGGCCAATCGCTTCGAGCGCGACACCCCCTTCGGCATGGCATGGGCGGACTATGTCGAGCGCAATGGCGTGCGCGTATTGACCCATGTCGAGACGCCGCCACAAGCCCGTGGGCAGGGCATCGCAGCGGCGCTGCTGTTCGATGTTGTGGCGCTAGCCCGCGCCCAGGGGCTCAAGCTTGCGCCGCGCTGCTCATATGCAATCGCTTTCTTCGAGGGCCGCCCCGAAGCGCGCGACGTGCTGGCTTAGCCCTTGGGTTGAGGTACGACCCGCAGATACGGCTTCACCGTTTTCCAGCCGCCGGGGAACCTGGTTTTCGCTTCATCATCTGAAAGCGAGGGCACGATGATGACATCCTCGCCGCTCTTCCAGTTCACCGGCGTTGCAACTTTATGGCTGGCGGTGAGCTGGATCGACTCCACCAGGCGCAGCACTTCGTCGAAGTTTCGGCCCGACGACATCGGATAGATCAGCATGGCTTTGATCAGCTTGTCCGGGCCGATGACGTACACGGTGCGCACCGTGGCGTTGGTGGCCGCCGTCCGGCCTTGCGCGGTGTCGCCGGCGTCGGCAGGCAGCATGTCGTAGAGCTTCGCGACCTTCAGGTCGTGGTCGCCGATCATAGGATATTTGCCCACGCCGCCGGTGACGTCGGTGATGTCCGAGAGCCAGCGCTCATGGTCGCCAACGGGATCGACGGAAAGGCCGATGACCTTCACGTTGCGCTTGGCGAACTCGGGTTCGAGCTTGGCGAGATAGCCGAGTTCGGTCGTGCAGACCGGAGTAAAGTCCTTCGGGTGAGAAAAGAGGATGGCGTAGCTATCACCGATCCAGTCATGGAATTTGACGCGGCCTTGTGTCGTTTCAGCTTCGAAGTCGGGGGCTTTGTCGCCAATACGCAGGGCCATGGGGAGTCTCCTTAAGTGTCTTGAGCAGTCGGTAGCATGCAAATGGCGGCGTCGCCACAAGAGCACGCTGGCGCCTAGATGGCGGTTCGCGGCGTGGCTGCAAGCAGCCTGGCTTTTATCCTCACTCAAGTTGGGCTTTAGTCGCGCCGATTCAACGGAGGTCGAGAATGGGGCGATTGTGGTCCTGGTTGAGGTCGCATCCTCTCCGCTTGGCCGTTGCCGCAATCGTGGCGGTGCTGGCGCTGGGCGCTGCCGCCAAGATTTCCGGACCGCCGCGGGCCGACCGCGATTGGTACCCTTATCTGGGGCGGACCGCTCACGTGGCGGTGTCCAATACGCAATTCTCAGTCTCGCCGATCACGGACTGGCGCTACGATCCAACCGGCGTCGTCGAAGAACGCTATGTTGACGCCAGCTTTGACATCACAGACTTGCGCAATGTCTGGTTCGTGCTGGAGCCCCAACCCGGTTCGCAACTGGCCGCGCACACCTTGCTTCTCTTCGAGTTCTCGGAGGATCGCCTCCTTGGTCTCACCATTGAGGCGCGACGCGAGGCGAATGAAGACTATTCGGCCCTCGCGGGGATATGGAACGCCTACGAACTGGCGTACGTATGGGGCAGCGCCCGCGATCTGCTCACGCGTCGCGCCGTGATGCTGGATCATCAGGTGTTCGTCTATCCAGTTGCGGTCGACGCCGAGCAGCGCGGTTTCCTGCTGCGCCGCGTGCTCGCGCGTACCGACTCCCTGGAGGCGCGTCCGCGATACTACAATACGATCTTTTCCAACTGCACCAACGAACTTGCGAAAGCTGCGGGCTTCGATTGGGCGCCGGCGTTCGTGCTTACAGGCCGCTCCGATGAATATCTCTTCGCGCGGGGCATCATTCCCGGCGAAGACTTCGCAACCGCCAATCAGCGCGCCGATATGACCCAGTTCATCAAGCAGCGGAACGCCGCACCCGAGGAGAGCTTCGACGCTGTGGTGCTTGCTGAGCTTCGCCGTCGCAACGCCAGTGGGACTATTTCCCCGCCGTAAGCGCTGTCACAAGTCCAAGCACAGCGGCGAATGTGCCCATGGCGGCGATGACGAACCATACGAACCAATGCATTTCCATTGGAGTTCCTCCCTTGGAAACGCTGATCGTCGCTGCGTGGGGTCGCTTTGATCTCGATCAAACCGGCCGCGACGCCTTGAGAAGAGCGGTGCGCTCCTCGTCGGCGAGGAGCCGCCACTTGCCCTGCGGCAATGAGCCGAGCGTCAAGGGCCCTATGCGCACGCGTTTGAGATCGAGCACCTCGAGATCCACCAAGGCGCACATGCGCCGAATTTGGCGCTTGCGGCCCTCGGTGAGCACGAAGCGAAGTAGGCTTGGCTCCGTCTCCTCGACTTTTGCCGGTTTCAGTGCGCGGCCGTCGAGCATGAGTCCGTGGCGCAGCAGCTTAAGCTTGTGAGCGCTGACGGCGCCGCGGACGCGCACGAGGTATTCTTTCTCGAGCAGGGACGCGGGGCCGATCACTGCCTTGGCCAGGACGCCGTCTTCGCTGAGCAGCAGCAGGCCGTGGGAGTCCTGGTCGAGACGCCCGAGCGGCGCCAGGCTGGCGCGCGACGACGGGGGGACGCCTTCACCAACCATGTTGGCGCGTGTGAGCAGCCGGGCAGCGGGAACCTGTGCGCCTTCGGGCTGCGCCGATACGTACCCAACCGGCTTGTTTAGCACATAGCTCGCCGCCGTCGCTGCGGCGGCAATGTCGACCTCGATCTGTTGTCCGGCTTCGATCTTGCGCCCCGGATCCTGGACGAGCGCGCCGTCGATGCGCACCCGCCCTTCCGCGATGAGGGCCTCGGCTTCGCGCCTGGAACAGACGCCCTCGTTCGCCAGCCACTTGTTAATGCGCTGGGGCTCGCCTTGGTATTTGCGCCGCCAAATCATGCTGGATCCAGCCTAGGGAGAAGCGGTGCTCGCGCCCAGTTCCGGGCGCCAGCGTTTAAATCTGTCATGCGGCGAATTGCCCCTAAATGTTTTGAGGTTGATCGAGATCAAGGCCAATATTGACGCTGCCGTCAACTTTGAATTCGTCCAGTGCTTTGAGGGGAAGAAGCGATGATGAAGACGGGTTTGGCCGCAGCGGTTGCTCTTGCGGCCTTTTCGCTGGCGGCGCCAGCGCAGGCGGATATTCTAGACAACTTCCAGTTCAAGCTCGGCGTGAGCGGCGTGTTGCCGAACGAAAGCGCCAGCATCTCTGCGATCGGCGGGGATGTGGAGATTTCCGACGAATGGGTGCCGTCGCTGCAAATTGAGTATTTCTTCAACGAACGCATTTCGGCTGAGTTGCTCTGCTGCGTGGCTACTCACGATGTGGGCGCGGTGGATACGAGCGTAGGGGCCGTGAACCTGGGCGAAGTCACCCACTTCCCGCCGACTCTTACGCTGAAGTATCGTTGGACTGAGATGGGCGCGTTCCAGCCTTATGTCGGCGCCGGCGTGAACTACACCGCCTTCATCGACAGCGAAGTTCCATCGACGGGTCCGGTGCTTGCGATTGACTACGACCAGTCCTTCGGCGGCGCCTTGCAAGCGGGCTTTGATTATCGCCTGGACGACCACTGGGCGATTAACGTCGACGTACGCCGCATCTGGATCAATACCGACGTCGCGATCGACACGACTTTGGGTCCGGTTGCCGCCGATGTCGAAATCGATCCGTGGGTGGTTTCCACCGCCATCGGCTATCGCTTCTGAGCCCTTAGCAGGGCCGTTGATGAAGGGCGCGTCTCTCGCAGGCGCGCCCTTTGTCTTGGCATTTCGCTTCCGGCGGGTGGCGTGCGCTAGTGCGGGCTTTTGTTCTTGCCCACTCCTGGAGCCTCGGGATAATCCCACGCTCCAGGAACATGTATGAAACTCCAGGCTCGCTTCGTTCAACTGCCTCTGCTTTTCGATGCTGAGCGACTGGCGTCGGAAATCGGCGCGCTACCGGCTTCAGCTTGGCTGCCGCATCCTCAACGTTTCGAGGGCAACGATTTTCTGCCGTTGATCTCGGTCAATGGCGATCCCCACAACGAGTCCTTCGCAGGGCCGATGGCGCCGACGCCCTATCTTGAGCAATGTCCGTACATCGTTGATGTGCTGCATTCGTTGGGCGTTTCGCTGGGCCGCACACGGCTCATGCGCCTCTCCGGCGGGGCCGAGGTCACGCCCCATGTTGATATCAACTACTATTGGCGCGACCGCATGCGCGTGCATGTGCCCATCGTGACGCAGCCCTCGGTGAGCTTTCATTGCGGCGGCCTCGTCGTGCACATGGCGGCGGGCGAATGCTGGATCTTCGACACTTGGAGCCGGCATCGCGTCATCAACGACGCCGAGCGCCAGCGCGTGCATTTGGTGGTCGATACAGTGGGCGGAGAGGGATTGTGGGGCCTGGGATTGGCGGGGCGCATGCCAGAGGCGCCGCGTCCCGATTGGCGGCCGCGAACGGTGGCGCCATACGACGCACCAATCAGCGCCCTTGATTTCGAAACTCAGAATGTGGCGCGGGTGATGACGCCCTGGGAAGTGCAGAACCACATATCCTTTCTCTTTGGGGAAGCGTTGCCAAACCAGCCAAGCACCCAGCCGGCGGTGGACGCGGCGACACATTTTTCTCATATCTGGCGTTCGCTATGGTCGACGTTCGGCGAAGCTGAAGCGGGTCATGCGCGCTATCGCCTTGCGTTGTCTGAGTTCGATGCTCGACTGCGCGCCTGCAATGCGCCCAGCATCAAGCTGGCCAACGGCGCTGACTTGTACATGGCGATGTCCACGCTGGTGATTGGGATGGCGCTCGATGGGCAAGCAGTCGCGCCGATCGGGGAGCAGCGGTTTGATGCCGGCGCCGGCAAGGCGCCAAGCTCTACCAAAGGGGCCGATCCTCGCTTCGATCGGCCTGTATTCATTGTCAACCCACCGCGCTCGGGCTCATCGCTGCTTTTTGAGACAATAGCGCAAGCGAAGGATGTCTATACGATCGGGGGCGAGAGCCATGCCCTGATCGAAGGCGTTCAGGGGCTTGGGCTATTCGCGCACAATTTCGATTCAAATGTGCTCGACGAGAGTGACGCCAAGCCCGAGATTTTGCAGACCTTGCGCGAGCGCTTCGCCCAGCAGTTGCGTGATCGAGATGGCGGGCCAGCGCCGCTCGCGGGGCGCGTGCGCATGCTGGAGAAGACGCCGAAGAACGCGCTTCGCATCCCGTTCTTGCGCGCCGCGTTTCCGGAAGCTCATTTCATCTACTTGCACCGCGATCCGCGCGAGGTGTTGGCGTCCATGATGGAGGCGTGGGAGTCGGGGCGTTTCCAGACTTATCTCAATCTTCCGGGATGGCGGGGCGAGCGGCCCTGGTCGTTGTTGTTGACCCCTGGCTGGCGCGATCTGTCGGCGCTTCCGCTGGAGCAGATCGTGGCGGCGCAGTGGAATGCGGCAACAAAGGTGATGCTGGACAGTTTGGAGATGTTGCCGCCCGATCGGTGGACGGTGGCGCGTTACGATGCGCTGATAGCCGACCCAAACGCCGAAGCGGCGCGTTTGTGCGAGGCCGTTGGTTTGGTTTGGGATCGGCGCTTGGGTGAGGTCTTGCCGCAAGCGCGGCACACAGTGTCGGCGCCACGGGAAGGAAAGTGGCGAGGTCGCGGCGCGCAAGTTGAGGCGGTGTTGCCGCTGATTGCAGAGCAAGTCGAGCGCGCCGCCAAAGTCGCGGCGCGGTGAACCATGGCTGCTAGCGATGAATTGCTCAAGCGCGCGCTTGCGGTGATGCACGCCGATCCTGGGGCGGCGGCGGCGATCTGCAAGCTGGTGGTGGAGGGCGATCCAGCGCATGGCGACGCCAAACTTGTGTTGAGCGAGGCGTTGCGCCGCCTTGGCGATCTTGCGGGCGCGCAGGCGTTGGTTGCGCCCCTGGCGGGCGCCAACCCAAAATGGTTCGGCGCTCAGCGGCAACTTGGCGTGATCTTGGCGGAGCAGGGCGCGCATCTGCCCGCGTCCTTGGCGCTGCGTGCGGCGGCCGAGGCACAATCCGCGCACCCCACGATATGGCGTGATCTCGCCGAGCAGCTTGCGCTTGCCGGCGATAACGCCGGCGCCGCTGCTGCTTACGCTCGCCACGGCGCGCAGCCGATGCTTGAGCCCAAGCTCGCGCAAGTCGCGGCGAGGTTGGCCGCAGACGATGTCGATGCGGCGAAGCCGCTGATAGAAGCGTTCTTGATAGTGCATCCAAACGATGTCTCGGCATTGCGCTTGATGGCGGAGACACACGCGCGGGCCGATCGCCCCGACCTCGCGGAGGCGACGCTTCGGCGCGGTCTCGCGGTCGCGCCAGACTACAACTACCTGCGTCATGCGCTTGGCCAATTGTTGATGGGGTTGGGGCGTCTCGAAGAGGCGAGGAGTGAAGTCAACGCACTGCTCTTGCGCGACCCGGAGAACCCGGGTTCGTTGCGCTTGCAGGCGGCCGTTCACGTTGCGATGGGCGAGTACGAGGCGGCGGCGGCGATTTACGAGCATTTGTTGCAGCGCGATCCCTCGCGCGCCCCGGTGTGGACGAGTTATGGGCATGTATTGAAGACGCTAGGGCGTTCGGAGGGCGCGGTGTCGGCCTTTCGGCGCAGCATCGAGATAGCGCCGCAGTTCGGCGCTCCTTATTGGAGCCTCGCCAATCTAAAGACGTTTGCGTTTTCCGATAGCGAAGTGGCGCGCATGGAGACGGCGCTGGCGCGTCAGGACATCTCGGACGGCGACCGCGTGGAGTTGCACTTTGCGTTGGGAAAGGCCTGCGAAGACGCCAAGCGACATGACGAGGCTTTCGCGCATTACGCGCGAGGCGCTGATTTGCATCGGCGCCACAACCGATACGACGCCAGGCAGCTCACCGCGTTCGTGTCTTGCAGCAAGGCGACGTTTACGCCCGAGTTTTTCGGTGAGCGGAAGGGTTGGGGCGTGCCAGCCGCGGATCCGATCTTCATCGTGGGACTGCCACGCTCGGGCTCAACCTTGATCGAGCAGGTGCTGGCGTCGCATTCGATGGTGGAGGGTACGGCGGAGCTTGCCGACGTTGACGCCATCGCGCAGAGCCTCGCGGGCGCTGAGGAGCGCCGCACCGGGGCGGCCTATGTGGATCTGTTGGCGCAGCAGGAACGAACCTGGTTTTCTAGCGCGGGGGAAATGTATCTGCGCACCACGCGTGTTCATCGCAAACTAGGCCGGCCGCTTTTCATCAACAAGATGCCGAACGACTTCATGCACGTGGGACTCATTCACCTCATTTTGCCGAACGCAAAGATCATCGATGCGCGCCGCCACCCGATGGCCTGCGGCTGGTCCTGTTTCAAACAGCATTTCGCGCTGGGTCAAAACTTCAGCTACGACCTGTCCGATATTGGCCGTTATTACAACGACTACGTTGAACTCATGGCGCACTACGACGCGGTGCTTCCGGGGCGCGTGCATCGGATCATTCACGAGCAATTTGTCGCCGATCCTGAGCCGCACATTCGGGCGCTGCTCGATTATTGCGGCTTGCCCTTCGAGAGGTCGTGCCTGCGACCGCATGAAACCAAACGCGCCGTCAATACCGCAAGCGCTGAACAAGTGCGCAAGCCGATCAGCGCAAAGGGTCTCGACGACTGGCGCGTTTACGAGCCGTTTCTCGGTCCTTTGAAACAAGCGCTGGGGCCGGTGCTCGACTGGTATCCCGACGCGCCGCGCTGACAATCACTCGCGCATCACTCCGCTGCCTTGGCGCGCGGTTGTTTGCTCGACGGCTTGCGCTTCGATTGGGTCGGCGGCGCTGGCGTCTCGATGATCTCGACAATCGCTTCATCGCCGTCATCGCTGGAGCGCTGCGCGCTTTTTTGATGCATGAGCACAGGCAGCAGCGTCGCCAGAGTCTCCTTCAGCTTGCGGCGATCGACCACCACGTCGACCATGCCTTTGTCGAGCAGGTACTCAGCGCGCTGGAAACCTTCCGGCAATTTTTGACGAATGGTTTGCTCGATAACGCGCGGGCCGGCGAAGCCGACCAACGCGCCTGGCTCGGCGATGTGTATGTCGCCCAGCATCGCGTAGCTCGCGGTGACGCCGCCGGTGGTGGGATCGGCCAGCACCACAATGT
>CAYRHK010000075.1:0-9838 GCA_964423825.1 uncultured Terricaulis sp.
GAGCGTGATCGCCGCGTTGACGGCGACCTTCAGGTCTTCCGTAGCGACATAGTCCTTGGTGCCTTCAAACCGCATTCGTGTCCGCTCGCGTCCGCGCTCGGCGCGAGCGCGGACGCATGGTGACGAGGTAGCGGCTGGGGATCAAGCGGACTTAGGAGGCTCTGCGGCGGCGGCGCGTGATGATGACATCGGTGGCGGCAAAGCTGAGGCGTGCGATTTCCTCATTAGAGTCCAAGGCGAAGAGGGGCGCCGCGATGCTTGGGACGCCACGCCCCGGGAAACCGAGGGGCAGCAGCGCCCCTGCGCCGAAGAATGGCGAGGGCAGAGGCCAATCGGCGTCGGCGCGAAGCGCGGACGCGGACGGCACGTCGCCATTGGAGAGGATAGCCTTGGCCAGACATTTGAGATCAGGATTGTTGCGGCTGACCGGCGTATTGCGCGGGCCTTTGACCTCGCTGAAGTCATGGGCTTCGCCGGCAGGCGCCATCGCCGCCATAAGTGCGACGCCGCGCTGGTCGCGCAGCGCCCAGAATTGCGCCTGTCCGTTCTTCAGTTTCCCGCCGTAAGCCGAGGTCTCGGTGGTGCGCGCCAGGCAGTTGGTAAGTTCGCGGCCGAGGGTACGCAACTCCGCCAGCGTCGTTATGCGCCGCCATGTGCGGTGTTCTGTGGCGCCCACTTGTCCTGGCTCGCACAGGGGATGGGCGACTGCCGCCAAACGCTCGTACTGGCCCGCGAACATCCGCGCTTTGCGCGCTATCAGGTCAAAGCCAGCCCGATCGATCTTGTGCAGGAATTCCCGCGCCGCCTCGATGAGGCGACCGTCTTCAGCGGTGGGGGCTTGCGCCATCGCGGCAAGCGCGCAGGTCAGAGAAAGCTCGCGCGCGACGCGATGCATTGCCAAGATCGCGCCGCGGCTGAGCGCGCAGACGTGGAGCTGTTCGCCCCGCTCCTCAGCCCGGCGCGCCCAGGCCGGCGCCGCGTCAAGCTCGGCGTCGTCGGCCAGGCGAAAGTTGTTCGGATCAGCGAGAAGACGTTCGAAAGCGACCTTCTCCAAGCGGCGCGCGATCTTCTCGACTTGAACCTTTTTCGCGACGCGGCGCGCGGCCTGGCGCACTGGTTCAACGTCCAACACATTGTGCATGCGTCCTCCTCCCCGCGTTTTGCGGGTTGCTTTGATGGCGAGTTCGGGAGTGGCGGAGCGCGCCTTATTCAGGTCGCGCCCCGCCGCAATGGGCCCCCCGGCCCCTTGCGCACGCGGAGATACTCCGCATACGGATGAAGCTTAGGAGAACGTTAGTGGTTGCGCAACGCGCCGTTTCCTTAACGATTCGCAAGCGACGCTTGGTGTTGCGAACAGACACGAAACCGCGCGTTAACCATTTGCCCGCCTATGTTGTACGAGGCAATAGCTGCCTGGGGATGGGCATGCCGCTGAAACTGTCGTTACGGCCGGGCGAGAAGTTCGTCGTCAATGGCGCTGTCGTACAAAACGGTGATCGTCGCGCCGCCCTGGTGCTGCAGAACAAGGCTTCTGTTCTGCGCGAAAAGGACATTATGCAGCCGGACGGGGCCGACACGCCGGCAAAGCGCATCTATTTCCCGATCATGCTCATGTATTTGGATGAGCCTGGCCGCGATCGCGCCTACGCCGAGTTCGCGGCGCGGTTGGCGGAGTTTATGGGGGCTGTGCGCGAGCCTGCCGTGCTCGCGGAGTGCATCGGCGTTTCGAAAGAAGTAATGGGTGGCGAATACTACCGTGCGTTGATGCGCTGTCGGAAGCTGATGGCGTACGAAGCGGAGCGTTTGGGGCACTTACATGTCGATCAAAGCCTACCAGCGCGCAGCCACGCAGGCTGAGACGCCGCGTGAGCTTGAGTACCGCGCGTTCGGGATCGTCACCGCAAGTCTGGTGAAAGCGAAGGAAGAGGGCACAGCGCTTGGGGCGCTCGCCGAAGCGATTAGCGCCAACCGCAGGCTTTGGAACCTGATGCGCGCCGACTGCGCGGCTCCTGGAAATCAGCTGTCGCCGACGCTGCGTGGGCAGATCATTTCGCTGTCCATCTGGGTGTCCCGCTATTCAAGCGAAGTCCTGCGCACCGGCGCCGACATCGATCCGCTCATCGAGATCAATCGCGACGTCATGGCTGGCTTGGTCGCGCGTTAGGGTTTGGTGCACGAATCGTTTCGGTGCTGACGCAATCTTAACCTTTCCAATCTAAACCGGCCGTAACGCGAAACGTCATTCCGACTGAACGGACGACGCGCGCAGGGCGGCGTCCGCCCAGCCGGCCAAAATGGCCGGTCAACTCATTGTCCAGAAGGACTTGCACCAATGACGAGCGTCAACACGAATTACAGCGCCCTGGTTGCGCTGCAGAGCCTCAACCGCACCAGCAACGAACTCACGCAGGTTCAGAACCGCGTGAACACCGGCCTGAAGGTCGCTTCCGCAAAAGACAACGGCGCCGTTTTCGCTATCGCCGAAGGCCAACGCGCGCGCGTGTCTTCGCTGGGCGCTGTTAACGACGGCATCGACCGCGCCGCTTCGGTGATCGACGTTGGTTTGTCGGCCGGTGAAGCAGTCGGCGACATCTTGAAGCAACTGAAGGAAAAGTCGGTTGCTGCGCAGGCGAATGATCTCAGCCAAGATCAGCGCGATGCGCTGCAGGCCGACTTCGACGCGTTGCGCGACCAGATCGACCAGATCGTCAACGCCGCAACGTTTAACGGCTCGAACCTCGTCAACGGCAGCAATCTGACGTCGAACGCCTTCACCGTGCTGACCTCCGACATCGGCGGCAGCTCTGGCGCCTACGACCTCGACGGCGCGGCGCTTGGCTCGCTCTACGCAGCGAGCGAGGATCTGGCGACGGCGACGGGTCTCACCATCGGCGCCAACGATGTCATCTCGTTCTCGATCACCAGCGGCAACGAGACGACCACGTTCACGGTCGACGTCGACGCCACCGACACTATTCAGCAGTTCGTCGACAGCGTTTCCTCCGCTTCCGGCGGACGCGTGTGGGCCTCCTACGACGATACTACCGGGCGCATCACCTACAACTCGCAGGAAGACTTTACGGTCACCTACGAGGACGGCGCTGGCGCCGGCGTTGACGACGACGGCCTCCTCGATGGCACTGACGGCACCGGCGGTACTTCGTTCAACGTCGTGACGGCGCCGGGCTCGGGCAGCAACGAATTGACCGTTACTGGCTTCGATTTCCGCCTTGGCATCTCCGGCCAAGCGCTCGCCGGTTTGACCTCGGCGCTCGACATTTCGACGGCGACCGGCGCGGAAACCGCCTCGAACGCCATCGATACGGCGCTCACCAATTTGAACCGCGATCTCGCCACCCTCGGCGCGCAATCGAAGGCGCTGACGGTGCAGCAATCGTTCTTGTCGAAACTTTCCGTCTCGATCGAAGCGGGCATCGGCAATCTGGTCGACGCTGACCTCGCCAAGGAATCGGCGCGTCTGCAAGCGCTGCAAGTCAAGCAACAGCTTGGTGCGCAAGCCTTGTCGATCGCCAACCAGGCGCCGTCGATCGTCCTGTCGTTCTTCCGTTAAGTCGGAGACTAGGGAAGGCGGGGGGCTCTCGGGCCTCCCGCCGCACCCGACTGAGCGGGCAAAACCGTGGATCGCGTCCTCGCTCCTGGCCCGGAAACACAGCTCACGCTGCCAACGCAGTCGCCAGCTGGCCCAGGGTCCGCCGCGCAAGTCGCGGAACAGCGCTACGCCGAACATCGAGCGGCGCTGAGCGAACAAATTGCGCCCAACAATCTGAGCGTGACGCTCGATGCAAGCGCCGGACGCTTCGTCCAGACTGTAACCGACAACGAAACTGCCGAAACCTTGCGACGGTATCCGAGCGAAGCGCAGCTTGCCTATTCGCGAGCTGTCTTGGCCTACATGAGGGCGTTGCAGGACTATTCGCGTACAGCGCGCGACGACTAACGGTAAACTTTCTCTTAAAAAGATCGTTAATGCCGCGTTAGCATTAACGATCTATTAACGAATCTCCTGTTGCTTGCGGCATGCGGTGAATATCGCCTGTGCGTCGTTGCGCGCAGTTACGCAGGAGCGCAGCATCATGGTCAACAGCGTCGCCCCGGGCGCACTTGGCGTCAATCCTTCGAGCATCTTCGCGACGGAGCCACGACATGGCCGTGCGAGCAGCGATGCGGACGCGGTCGACACTACTAGCAAGACGGATAGCGTCAGCTTGAGCCGAGCCCCGCTTAGCAGCGCTCGCGTGAGCGTGATCGAGGCGTTGCGGCAAGTTGAGTTAGCGCGCGAGGTGGCGCGTGACGCGCAGGTGCTGCTCGTTGCCGTGCAGGGCGCTGGGCAGGGTGAAGAGAACCAGGCCGCCCTAGATCAAGCGCTTACGACATATGCGCAAAAGGTGGAGTTGGCGCGCGCGGATGGCGGCGCGTTGCTCGTCGGCGAGGATGTTCCCGTGCAGGCTGAGCCGGGGGCAAGCGGGCTGGTGATTGGAGGCGCCGATCTTCAGTTGAAAGCGCGGCCGTCTGAAGGCGGCATAATTCAGGTAGCGCTCAACGCAAGAGCGGGCGATCCTTCAATCGCTGCAGCGGCGCAGGTCTCGCTAGATCGATTGCAGGCTGTAGTCGGTCGGTTGAGCGACAGCGCAAAGGCGCTGGAGGCGCATGAGCGCGTGCTGGGCGTCGCCGAGGCCGGGGTCGGAGCACGGGTCGATCTGAATGCGGACAGTGCGCGGCTGATGGCGCTGCAGGTGCGGCAGGGACTAGAGCAGGCTCCGAGCGTTTCGATTGCAAACAGCGAGCCGCAGGCCGTGCTGGCGCTGTTTCGGGCGTAACTGAACGCGGGCTAGAGCGGGCGCCAAGTGCGGCTGCTGAGATCGATCAGGTCGTCGATGTCGTCGTGATGTTCGTGGCCCCGCCACCAGTCGCGCAAGCCTTGAACAAGCTTCAGAATGACGAGGGCCACGAGTCCGAAGAGCGCCAGCAGCGCCATCGCGATTGAGGCCGTCAGTTCGTTGGTGAAGCGCAATTCGCCGCGCGCCGCCTCCAGGAGGCGTCCATCTCTGGGCAAGCGCTTCGAGGCAGCTGAGGCGCGGTCGCCGGCGGCGCGCGCGATCAGAGACAAGCGCGGCAGATCGTCAAGGCTGAATGCGTGGGTAAGAAGCGCGGCGGCGGCCTGGGGGTCGGTTGCCTCGCCCATTGTGCCTATGTGATCGAGGAGACCGCGAACGCGGCCGGCATACTCGTCGTTGACGGCGGCGGTGAAAGCCGCCGAGGCATTGGCATAGGCGCCGATGTCTCCTGCGTCTGCGTTTGCAGCGGCATTGGTGCGGAATGCCTCGATCGGCGCTGCGCCCGCCAGCAGATCCACGAAGTCCGCCCGCAAGTCGGCTGAGAAGTCGTCGCGACGGCTGGAGACCAGCAGGATCGCTGCGCCGTGGCGCATGCGCGGGGTCAGTTCGCCGGCCAAGTCCAAACTAAAGCCAGCCAGGATGAACTGCATCGGGTCGGTCTCGGGCGCTTCGAGAAGCGCGCGCGCCATGAGTTCGAAATCGGCGGTGTCAGCCACGGGCGCCGGCTCCGGCGGTTCAGATCCGCGCTGCGACAACAATTGGACGCGCGAGCGGTACAGCTCGCGCGTGCTCGGCGTAAGCAATTGCAGAGCCGCCACCTCCAACTCGGCATCGGAGGCGTCAGCGGCCGCGGCTTGCGCTAACACCGACGCGGTTCGCGGCGGCAGCATGCCCGAAGCCGACAACAAGAAGCCGCGGGCCGCGGATTCGTCGTGGTTGCCGAGTTCCAGTGCAATCAGGCCGTCCCACTGACGATGGCGGTCAAAGTCGATCTCGATGAGATCGCCGTTGAGCCGGGCGACGCGGTCGCGGATGGCGCGGGCGCTGGATTGAGAGTATTCGTAAGCATAGAGGTGGTCGCGTGCGATGAAGTAAAATGCCGCTGCGCAGGCTACCGGGAGTGCAAACAAACAAACATTGAATGTCAGGGCGCTCAAGGCGGCGGCGAAACGCCCCCGGCCGGCGCGGCGCGCCTCACCGGGTCGCCGCGCTCCCGAAACCTTGAAATGTTTCATCACTTCCCCTGGCGAAGGGAAACCAAAACAGTCTGCAAGGGGGGAGGGCAAGCTAAATTGCAGGAAAGGCGAATTGATCGCCTCCGAGAGCGCTAATTCACCTTGACATCAGGCGCTGCGGTCGATCAGCGCGGGCGTTGGCGCTTGCGAAACGGCGACCACTCCGCGCGCGCCGTAGCCGGCGCCGGCGCCGCGCTGGCGGGCCACCTCCTCCGCCATGGCGTGGACCAAACCTTCAGTGACGAGTTTGACGGCGCTGAGGGCGCGTTCGTGTTCGGCGAGGCTGCGCTGCAGGTCCTTGGTTTGCGCCTTCAACGCGGCGACGAGGCTAGGCGGCGCTTCGGCGAAGGCAGCCTGATCTTGCCTGACGCGCGCGAGTTCGAGGCGATATGCGTTAACCAGACGGCTGCGCTCTTCAGGGTCAATGTTCAGCGGCAAGCGTGCGTTCACACGCTGGGTCTCCGCTACAATTAAGGTAGCGAGACGTTGGGTGAGGTCGATCACGGCTTGGACGCGCGCGGCCGCGCTCTTATCGGACATCTTCGGGCTCCTGCGAGGGGGGCGCCGCTTGCATTCGCATGAGTTCGCCCACGACGTGATCGGCGAGACCGATGCCGCCTGCCTGTGCGATGGCGTTGGCGTATTGCTCGATAAGCATGGGGCGAAACATTTCTTCGCCGATGCCGCCGCCGCCAAGGCCATCGGTTTCGATGCCTTGAAACATCGGCGCCAGCATTTGCGCGATGAATACGGACTCGAACTCTTCCGCAATGCGGCGGAGATCATCGGCGGGCTCCGCCGGCGCGGGCGTCATAGGAAGCGGCGCTCCGGGAAGTGATGGAACATCCATCACATGATCTCGATTTCGGCTTGAATGGCGCCCGCGGCCTTGAGCGCTTGCAGGATAGAGATCATGTCGCGCGGACTGACGCCGAGAGCGTTCAAGCCATTCACAAGTTGGCGGAGCGAAACCCCGCCCGGCACCATAACTAGGCCGCCATCCTCTTCTTCGACGTCGACGCCTGTGGTGGGAACAACGACGGTTTCGCCGCCGCGGCTGAAGGGTTCGGGCTGGCTGACAAAGGGATCCTCTGTGATGGTAATGGTCAGGTTGCCCTGTGCGATGGCGACGGTGGACACCTTCACGTTTTCGCCCATAACGACGATCCCGGAACTCTCATCGATGACGATGCGCGCGGGGGAATCGACCGCCACTTCAAGGCTCTCGATGCGACCGACCAGTGCGACCATGTCGCCGGCATAGTCCGCGGGTCGGCGCAGGAGCACCGCGCCTGGGTTGATCGCGCGCGCAATTTCGCCGCCTAGCGCAGCATTTATCGCGTCGGCAATTCGCCGGGCGGTGGTGAAGTCGGGATTGCGAAGCGCCAAGCGAAGCTCACTTTGCGAGGCGATGTCGAAGCCGATCTCGCGCTCGACCAGCGCGCCTGATGGAATCCGCCCCGCGGTCGGCACGCCGCGGGTCACCGACGAACCCGAGGCGCCGCTCGCTGAAAAGCCGCCGATGGCAATCGGGCCCTGCGCCACCGCGTACACTTGCTGGTCCGCGCCAATGAGCGGCGTCACCAGCAAATGTCCACCCGCCAAGCTGCGCGCATCGCCGAGCGCGGAAACGCTCACATCGATGCGCGATCCCTGCGAAGCGAAAGGCGGCAAGTTGGCGGTCACCATGACGGCGGCCACGTTGCGGGTGTTGAGATTGCCTTCAGCGGCGTTGACGCCGAGCCGCTCCAGCATCGCCGCGAGGCTTTGGCGGGTGAACGGCGAATTGCGCAAACTATCGCCCGTGCCGGGTAGGCCGACGACCAGACCATAGCCCACCAGCTGATTTTCGCGCACGCCTTCAAAGTCGGCGATGTCCTTGATGCGCGGCTCGGCCCAGGCAGGTACGACCATCGGTCCGGTCAACGCCGCGATTGAGGCCGCCGCCATCACCGCAGAGCGCATGGCGACTTGTTTGAAGTTCATGGTTCTCGCATGAACGGTGTTTGGTTAATGCCGCGTCAAGTTGGCAAGCGTTAACAGCGTGGAAACAAACGCAGTTGAAGAGTCACGCCATGAAAATCGAGCCAGGCAGATCGGTGAGCGCGCCGGCGCCGCGTCGCGGGACAGACAGCGCCAGCGCTGGCTTCTCGTTGCCGAGCGAGACAACCCCTCGTGTAGCGGCAACGCCATCGACTTCTCCATTGGCCCCGCTTGACGCCCTGCTAGCGCTCCAAAGCGATGAACCCGCGAGGCAACGCCGCGCGCGGCAGGCTGGGCGGGGGCGCCGTGCGCTCGATGCGCTTGACGCACTTGCGAAGGGCCTCTTGGTGGGGCGTGCGCCAGCGAGCCTTTTGGCCGATCTTGAGCGGCTGCGGGGCGAGAGTGAACTGACCGGCGAGCCGGGGCTGGATGACGTGCTTCGCGAGATCGACACGCGGCTGGCTGTCGAGGCAGCGAAGCTGGAACGTGCGGCGGCGGCCTAAATAGCGCCGCAAATTAAGGGATTTACGGCCGGATTGGCGCCGGCTTTGCTCGATGGACGGGGCAAGGCGGCGACGCTATACGGCGGCGCCGCGCGACAGGCCGGGGAAAGACATGGGTTCGACAGTGGTTAAAGACTATCGCCCAAGCGACGACGAGCCGTTCATGAATGAGCGGCAGCGCGAGTATTTCCGGATCAAGCTTTTGGCCTGGAAGGATGAGATACTTGCTGAAACGCGATCCACCATCAGTTCGTTGCAGCAGGAGACAGTGTCCGAACCTGATCTTGCGGACCGCGCCACCAGCGAGACGGACCGCGCTATCGAACTGCGAACCCGCGATCGTCAGCGTAAATTGATCGCCAAGATCGACGAGGCGTTACGCCGAATCGAGGATGGTTCTTACGGCTATTGCGAAGAGACAGGGGAGCCGATCGCATTGTCGCGCTTGGAGGCGCGCCCGATTGCAACGCTGTCGCTCGAAGCTCAAGAGCGCCACGAACGCCGGGAGCGGGTTCACCGCGACGATTGAGCATCGTTGGTCGCAGGCGACTTGTGGAAGCTGAATACGTCGATATGCCCATCTTGTGCATCTGTACGGGAGTGATCAATGCGTGTCTTGCTAGCTTGCGCCGCGCTGCTTTGCTTGAGCGTCCCAGTTTCTGTCGCGCAAGGCCCAGCTGGGGCCGATCCTGCATCGGCGGTCGCTCCTGATGCTGCCGCTGCTGAGGGGGGCGAGGGCGCAGCGGAGACGGGAAATCCCGCCGAGCAGGCCGGCGCCAACGAGCGGATTTGCCGTACGGCGCCTCGCGCCGAGAGCCGCTTGCGCCGCCAGCGGATTTGCCACACGCGCGCGGAATGGGACCTGATCGAGCACGAGGCCTCGAGGGCGGTGCGCAGCGCGGGCAGTGTTCAAGGCAGAGGCGATGATTCTCCGTGAGGAGAGCGCTTCATGCTGATGCATGACGTCGCGCTTTCGTATTTGCACTTCCTGTTCGCGTTCGTGCTGGCCGGCGCCTTGGCCGCGGAGCTGTTTATCTTGCGCCTGCCAGTGGACGCCAACGTTGCGAAACGGTTGTCGCGCATTGATCTCTTTTACGGCCTGTCCGCGCTAGGCGTTCTCATCGCGGGCTTTTCGCGGGCGATCTGGGCGGCGAAGGGGTGGGAATACTACTCTGCGCAACCGTTTTTTTGGGCCAAGATCGCGACCGTCGCGGTGATCGGGCTTGCTTCGGTCATCCCGACGCTCGCATTCACCCGCTGG
>CAYRHK010000076.1:0-9806 GCA_964423825.1 uncultured Terricaulis sp.
GGCCTTTCCATGTGCTCGCGACACAGAACCCGATCGAGCAGCAAGGCGCCTATCCGCTGCCGGAAGCGCAGCTCGACCGCTTCCTGCTGCAGATCGACGTGCCCTACCCCGACGCCGAGATCGAGCGCCGCATCCTGATCGAGACGACTGGCTTGGAGGACGCACGCCCGGCGCCGGTGCTCAATGCCGAGAATCTCTTGCGTCTGCAGCGCTTGGTGCGCGCCATGCCCGTCGGTGAGAAGGTGCTCGCGGCGATCCTCAATCTTGTACGATCCGCCCGCCCCGGCGCCAGCCATGACCAACGTGTGAACCAGTACGTCGCCTGGGGCCCCGGCCCGCGCGCAGGACAAGCACTGATGCTGGCGGTGCGCGCGCGAGCGCTCTTACGCGGACGCTTGGCGCCAGCGGTGGATGATGTGATCGCGCTGGCGCGCCCCGCGCTCGTGCACCGTATGCAGCTCTCTTTCGGCGCCCATGCCGAAGGTCTCGACATTGACGCCCTTGTCGACGCCCTGGTGGAGAAAGCAGCGTGAGAATGGTCGCTACCACCTCCCCTCCCCCTCGCGGGGAGGGGGAAGGTTGACCCCTTCCCCCCGCCTCTCAGCGCTTGCGCTTGCAGGTGACCTGCCTGGCGTGTTGCTCGACGCAAAACGCCTGGCGGCTAACGCGCCCGGCGTGCACGGGCGCCGGCGCGCGGGCCAAGGCGAAGCTTTCTGGCAATATCGAGATCACCGTGCCGAAGACGGCGCGCGCATGGTGGATTGGCGGCGCAGCGCGCGCGGCGACCGCTTTTATGTACGCGAGCGCGAGCGCGAAGCCGCGCAGACAGCATGGTTCTGGATCGATGACGACGGCGGACTTGCATGGTCAAGTGATCCCAACCGACCGACAAAACTCCATCGTGCGCAGACCCTGGCCCTGGCGCTTGCCATCCTGCTCGCGCGCGGCGGTGAGCGCGTCGGCATATTGGGTCGGACATCGCGCGCCGGCGCCCGCGCCGTCGAGCGCTTGGCGATCGACATGGCCTCTCCGGCCCAGTTCGTCGCGGCGCCGGCGCGATCGCATGCAATCGTGTTCAGCGATTTCTATGCGCCCATCGACCACTGGCGCACGCAACTCCTTGCGCTCAGCGCCAACGGCGCGCGCGGCGCGCTCGTTGTGATTGCCGACCCCGCGGAGGAAAATTTTCCCTTCCGCGGTCGCACGCTTTTCCGAGCCCTCGGCGGGCGCCAGGAAGTCCTGCTCGGTCGCGCCGAGACAGCACAAGCCGCCTATGCGGCGCGTCTCGCCGAACATCGCCGAGCGCTACGCGCGCTCGCGGCTGACCTTGGCTTTGCTGTGCTGATGCATCGCACCGACCACGCTGCAGCGCCCGCGCTAGCCATGCTGAGCGCGCTCGTTTCGGAGCGCTTTGTTTGACGTTCGGTCCATTCCTATTTGGCGCGCCCAGCGCGTTGCTCGCGCTCCTCGCGCTTCCCTTGCTGTGGTGGCTGATGCGTGCGACGCCGCCGCCCCCGCGGCGCGCCGACTTTCCCCCGACGCGGCTCCTGGAAGGCTTGCGCACGGAGGATCAAGCCCGCGAGCGCGCCCCGCTATGGTTATTGCTGTTTCGCATCCTCGCAGCCGCGCTGCTCATCCTTGCGTTCGCACGACCAAGCTTGACGCCGCAATCCGCCGCCGCAACGCAAGACGGGCGCACGCTGCTCGTCATCGACAATGGCTGGACGTCGGCGCCCTTCTGGGGCGACGTGCGCGCGGCGGCCATCGCCGCCGCCGCCCAAGCCGAGCGCAGCGGCGCACCGGTGCATCTGCTGCTGACCGCGCCAAGCGATCCAGTGCTCGGCCCTGGCGAAGCCTTGACCGCCGCCGATGCCAAGGCGCGGCTCGCGCAACTCGCGCCGCAGCCATGGCGCCCCGATCGCGCGGACGCCACCGAGCGCCTTGCGCATATCGACGGCCGCTTCGATCGCATCCTGTACATAAGCGACGGCCTGGGTGGCGATGGCGATGAAGCACTGATGCGGGCGCTGCAAGCGCGCGGCCCCGTCACCGCGCGCCTGCCGCCGCAAACCGCGCGCGCCATCGTGGCCGCTTCCGTAACGCCAGACGGCGTCAACGCCACCGTGCGCCGGTCTCCGGACGGCGCACGCGTGGTCGCCATCGCCGCCGAAACGGTCGAGGGCCGCCCACTAGGCGCAGCGGAAGCGCACTTCGAGGGCGACGCACTCGATACTTCGGCGTTGATTGCCTTGCCCCCGGAGATCGCCGCGCGCGCAGCCCATGTCCGTCTTGTTGGCGAGCAAAGCGCGGGCGCGACACGGCTGCTTGCCGGCGGCGCCGCACGCCCGTTCGTGGGGTTGGTCGATCCAGGCGGCGGCGGACAACCGTTGTTGTCCGAACTCTTCTACGTCGAGCGCGCGCTTGGCCCCTACGCGAGCCTCGAACGCGGCGCCATCAACACGCTCGTTAACGCGCGCGCGCAAGTGCTTGTGCTGCCTGACGCCGCGCGTGTGGCGCCAACCGACCGCGCCGCGCTCGAACGCTGGCTCGACAATGGCGGCTTGCTCATTCGCTTCGCGGGGCCGCGCATCGCGGAGGACCCTGATGAGTTCTTGCCCGTGCGCCTGAGACCCAGCTCGCGCTCGTTGGGCTCAGCATTGGCCTGGGAACAGCAGCTGGCCTTGGCCCCGTTCTCGGACGACTCGCCCTTTTCCGGCGTGAGCACGCCAAACGATGTCACCGTGCGCCGACAAATACTGGCGCAACCCGCATCGCTGGCGGAAGCGAGCGTTTGGGCGACGCTGTCCGACAACTCGCCCCTCGTCAGCGCCCGCGCGCGAGGACGCGGGCTCATCGTGCTCTTTCATGTGAGCGGCGCGCCCGAATGGTCGGATCTGCCGCTTTCCGGGCTGTTCGTTGAGATGCTCAGACGCACGCTGGCCTTCGCGGCGCGCCCAGACGGCGCCGGCGAACGCGATATTGCGGGCGGACCCTACATCGCGCAGCGTGTGCTCGACGGGTACGGCGGCCTCGCTCTGGCGCCGACCGACATTGATCCGATACCCGCCGACCTCTTCAGTGTCGCGCGCGCGGGGCCTGCAACACCGCCCGGGGTCTATGAGCGCGCCGGCGTTAGCGGCGCGATTGACGCCGCCGGCGCCGACGAGGCGCTCGCACCGATCGCCTTGCCAAACGACGTTGCCCGCGCTGGGCTTGGCGGCCCCTTGGAGCAACCTTTGTCAGGCTGGTTGTTCGCCGCCGCCGCCGCACTCCTGGCGCTCGATTTGTTGGTGGCGCTCATGCTGATTGGACGCCTCCCCAGATTTGTCCGGACAGCCGCAGGCGCTCTCGCCCTTGCCTTTGTAGTGAGCGGCGAAGCGCGCGCCCAAGATGCCGACCCCACGCAAGCCCTGCGCCTAGCCTACGTGCGCACTGGAGATGCGCGCATTGACCGCTCATCGGAAGCTGGCCTGCGCGCCCTTACCGACATGATGATCGAGCGCACCTCCGTGGAGCCGGGCGCCCCGGTTGCAGTTGATCTCGCACGCGACGACCTCTCGGCCTATCCGTTCCTGTACTGGCCCGCGCCGTCATCGCCGCGCCGCCTGTCCGACGCCGCACTCGCCAATCTCGACCGCTACCTCGCAATCGGTGGATTGCTGCTCGTGGACACGCGAGACGCGGGGCGCAACGGCGAGGCGCGCCCCGCGGCGACGATGTTGGCCGGCGTCGACGTGCCGCCGCTCGAACGCGTCACGACCGACCACGTGCTGGCGCGCGCCTTTTATCTCATGCGCAGCTTTCCAGGGCGCACCACAGCGACGCAATTGTGGGCGGAGAGCGCCGCCGCCGCCTCGGCGCGCGATGGCGTCGCCTCCATCTTCATCGGCGACGGCGACTGGGCGGCGGCTTGGGCGGGCGATGTCGGCGACGCGCGGCAACAAGAATTGGCGCTGCGCTTCGGCGTCAACATGGTCATGGTCGCGCTGACGGGCAACTACAAGGCCGACCAGGTGCACGTGCCAGCGCTGCTCGAACGCATGGGCGAGCGATGATCGCCGGATCACGCATCGGCTTCGATCCCGCGCTTTCACGCGACGCCTTGATAGCGTTGGGGGTGTTGGCGCTCGTCTCGCTCACGATTTACATTTGGCGCGGCGGCGGCGCGCCATTCTCTCGCGCGCTCGGTCTCGGCTTCGTGTTCTTGGCCTTGATGCAACCGCAGTGGGTGCGCGAGACCCGTGAACCGGCCGACGATGTCGCGCTTGTCGTTGTCGACCAGAGCGAGAGCTTGACGCTTGCCGGACGCAGTGAGGCTGCACGCAACGCGGGCGAGGCCATGGCCGCGCTGCTCGCACGCGAACCCGGTCTCGAAGTGCGCGTCCGAGAAGCGCGAGGCGGACCCGATGGCACAATCGTCGCCGGCATCGTCGCCGATGCGCTGAGCGACGTGAACGCCGACCGCATCGGCGGCGTCGTGATTGTCACTGACGGACAAGCCGCCGATCCCCCGCCCAACCCGCGTCGCTTCTCAGCGCTTGGCCCCGCCCACCTGCTGATCGTTGGCGACCCCGAGCGCGGTGACCGGAGGCTTGAACTCACAACCGCGCCGACATTCGGCATAGTCGGCGAGAGCATGCGCATCACCGGCCGCGTGATCGACCCAGATGACAGCGCCAGCGTGCGCGTCAACGTGTCCATCGACGGCGGCCGCGTTGCCGGGGCGCTTGCGCGCGCCAATCGCGAATTCAGCATCGATGTGCGTTTGGCGCATCGCGGCGCCAACATGATCATTGTCGAAGCGGAGGCGGGCCCGGAGGAGATCACCCTCGCCAACAATCGCGCCGCGTTCTCCGCGAACGGCGTGCGCGACCGCTTGCGCGTGCTGCTCATTACCGGACAGCCGCATCCTGGCGCGCGGGTCTGGCGCAACCTTCTGAAATCCGATCCGGCAGTCGAGCTTGTACACTTCTCGATTCTGCGCCCGCCAGACAAACAGGACATGACGCCGCTCTACGAATTGGCGCTCATTCCCTTCCCGACCGAGGAACTCTTCGAGCGCCGTCTCGACGAGTTCGATCTCATCATCTTCGACCGCGCACCGCAGCGCGGCATCCTGCAGTCGTACTACTACGCGGCGATTGCACGTCGCATTGAGGCAGGCGGGGCTTTGCTAATCACAGCCGGCGCCAGTGAAGCCGGTCTTGACGGCCTCAACCGCACCGCGCTCGCTGGCATCACGCCCTCGCAACCGACTGGCGAACTGATCGCGCGCCCATACCGCCCGTCGCCAACGGCTCTCGGCGCGCGCCATCCCGTCGTGCGCGGCTTACCCAACCCAGAACGATGGGGGCGCTGGACGCAGCAGGTTGGCGCGCGCGCAACAAGCGGACAAACGCTGCTCGCGGGCGCCGGTGGACAGCCGCTGCTGGTGGTCGACCGCGCTGGCGACGGGCGGATCGCGCAATTGTGGTCGGATCAACCTTGGCTCTGGGCGCGCGGCTATGATGGCGGCGGCCCTCACGGCGAATTATTGCGCCGCCTCGCGCACTGGCTCATGCAGGAGCCCGAGCTTGAAGAGGAGCGCTTGACTCTCGACGCCACCGCCCGCGGCATCGAAATCGAACGCTCGACCCTCGCCGCGCTCGCGGGCGATGTTGAACTCATCTCGCCTTCCGGCGCGCGTTCCACAATCGCCTTGAACGACGCCGGCGCCGGCTCGTGGCGCGGGCTTGTACAGACCGACGAGCAAGGCCTGTTTGAAGCGCGCAGCGGCGACCTGCGCGCCTTTGCTGTGCTGGGCCCGCTCAATCCGCGCGAAGCATCCGCGCTCAACGCCGACCCCGAAATCTTGCGCCCGTTCGTTGAAGCAACCGGTGGATCGGTGGTGCTGACCGGCGAGGATGGTGCGCGCTTGCCCGAGGTGCGCCGCATCGATCGCGGCGCGCGAGCGCGCGGCGACGGCTGGATCGGCATCGAGCGCAACGGCGCCTACGTGGTGCGCGCCGCACGCGCGTTCTCACTGGGACCCCCTTGGGTCTGGGCGTTCGCGGGCGCGGCGCTCTTGATGTGGGGATGGCGTCGCGAAGGCCGCTAGCGTCGCATTGAGCCTGTGCTAATTTGCGCGCCTCGCGAACCCCGGGGGAGCGCTAATGCGCAACACCTTGCTTCTGTTCCTGGCGCTGGCGGCTTTGGCGTTGGTCGGGATTCGCCCCTCCACGGCACAATCGGGCGACTGCACCGACGAATACATCCGCAGTTTCGACGTGCCCGCCATCGACGGCGATCCAGCTTGGTCTGCGGGTCGCATTCAGTGCCGCGAATATTTCGATGTGACGGTCAATACGCCGCGCGGCGAGGTAAGTGTCCGCGGCATCGGCGACATCAACATCGCGGCTAGCCTGCCTGCCGGCGGTATCGCTGCCATCGAGGCCGGCGTACGCCGCGCTGGCGAACGGCTATCGACCATCGGCGATTTCGATCTCGACGACACCGTGATCTTGCTCGCCCATGCGCGGGCGTCTGCGAGCGATCCCCAGCCGCGGTTCGGCTATTCCGACGCTTGGACGGTGCCGGGATCGAGCCGAGATGGATATCGCGAGTGCCACATCACACTGTTCGTACAGATCACCTACTCCGCCAACGAACTGCGTTACATCGTGTCGCACGAATTGTTCCACTGTGTGCAGAAGGCCACCCTGAGCGAGGGGCAGAACGCGTCGCAATCGGGGCGCGGGCTGTGGTGGATCGAAGGCTCGGCGGAGTGGTTCGCCGCGTGGGCCGCGGGTCCCCAGCCACTCTGGGCGCGGGGCCGGAGGTTTACCGAACAGGTCGCGGCGGGCGAAGCGCTGCACGGCATGAGCTATCGCATGGCGGTGTTCTTCTACTGGCTGCACGAGACGCAGGGCGGAGCAACCGCGATCATGCCATTTCTCCGCCAGATGTCCGAGGGCGCCAATGCGATGGCGCAGGAACTCGCGATGCAACGCGCGTTGAGCGCCGAGCAATGGCTAGCATTCGCGCAGGCCTTCGACGATCGGCGCATCCGCTACCCAGGCGGCGGCGCAGTCGATTTTGGTCAGCAGGTCGAAGGCGAAGCGTGGCGCGTCACGGAATCGTCGCAGCACCAACGCCCGTTGAAGGCCTTCACCATCGGGCTCGGCTGGGCGGACTACGCTTGCGGCCGCTGGGAGAATGGCGTCACCGAAGCCAATGTCGAAGTACGGCGCGAGGACGCCGAAGCATGGGGCGCTTGGCCGAACGAGATCGACACCCGCGATAGCGCCGGCGCCAATGGCCGCTATCGCATTGTCGGACTGATCACTATCCCGAGCGAAGAGATCGAGTTTCGGCTCGATGCAACGCGGCGCGAAGCTTGCACCGAGTGTCAGACTGAAGCGGTGATCGACCAATGTTTGGTCGGCCGCTGGGAGCAGGTTTCCGGCGGGCCGATGGACTATCTGCGCCGACATGGCATGCCGCAGATCGTGCGCGACAACATGGGCAGGCTCGTGATGACGATGCGCGACGACGGCACCTTCACATCCCAAAACGTGCCGCTCGACTACCAGATCCGCATCCCCGACGATGAGCCGATTTTGTCGGACGCCATAGGCACAGTAGCGCCGACGAACGGGCGTTGGTCGGCCGAGCGCGGCCGCATGGCGGCCTGCTTTGACAGCGGCGGTGAGTTCTCGGGCACTGTGACGATGACCAGGAACGGGCGCACCGTTACGCTGCCGCACCAAACCGAGGGTGTCGGCGGTTTTGGCGGCACGTCCAACTATAGCTGCAACGACACGACGCTGGTGACTACGTCGCCTATGCCGGATGGCGATACTATGACCTACGAGTTCCGCCGCGTGACGCCGCGCCGCCGCTAGCGTGGCGCGGTGACATCGCCCGCGACTTGGTCGAGTCCCCCAGGCCGCAGCGGCAGCCACAGCAAGCGCGCGGGATCGGTCGGCCCCGGCAGCGTGATCCGCTCTCGCGGCGCAATGCTGAACCCTGCCGATCGAAAAAATCGCTCCGCCCCGACCGCCACAACCCCGTTCCCGCCGCGCATGCGGCAGGCTTCAACGCACGCTCTCACGAGCGCCAATCCAAGACCCGCGGCCTGCGCATCGGGATCAACCGCGAGCGGACCGAGGAAATAGACGGGCGCACCCGCGCGCACGCTCCACATCCGACAGACCCCGACCACCGCGCCTGCATCATTCAGAGCCACGCGCGACAACTGCGGCTCCGCCACCGCGCCGCGCTCGCGCACACGCTCGCTGGTCTTGGCGAATCGGCCAGGGCCGAATGCACGGCCGAGCACGCGCTCGATCGCCTCGGCTTGCTCAGGCAATTCGGCGACCAGTTTCAACGACGCATCCTCTCACAAGAGGGCGCGCATACGGGCGAAGCGGTCGCGGCGTCAACGTCAGATTCGCACTAAGCGAGACTTCTTCACATTGCCATCATCATGGCGCCTCGTTCATAAGTCGCGCGCCTTGGCTTCACTCCACCTCCCCTCGCTCGACATCTTCCAGCACCGGCCGTTCGCGCAGTTTCTTGCGGGCCGCTGGTTCGCGACGCTTGCCGTGCAGATGCAGCTCACCGCCATGGGCTGGCAGATTTACGACGCCGCGCGCGCGCGTGGGCAAAGCGTGGAAGAGTCCGCCTTCGTGCTGGGGCTTGTGGGACTGGCGCAATTTCTGCCCTTGTTAGTGTTGTCGTTGTTCGGAGGCCAGGCCGCCGACCGTTACAATCGCCGGCTCATTCTCACAGCCTGCCTGGGTGCGAAGGCGCTGATCGCGCTCATTCTGGCTTCGACTGCAAACATGAGCACCGCAGTGGTGATCCCAACGATCTTCGCGGCCGCTATCGGCGCCGGAGCGCTCAACGCCTTCCTGCCGCCGGCCGCGAGCGCATTGATGCCCATGCTGTTGCCGCGCGACGAACTGCCGAAGGGGATCGCCTGGTCCTCGCTTGCGTTCAACTCGGGGCTCATCATCGGACCCACGTTAGGCGGCATGCTCTATCACTTCGGCGCACCCGTTCCCTACTTGGTTGCGTTCACGTTGTTGGCGCTGGGCACGGCATTGATGCTCGTGCTGAAGGCGCCCAGACAAGCGCCGAGCGAAGATGCACGCACGCTCGGCATGATCGCAGAAGGCCTGCGTTACGTATGGGGCAATAAGATCGTTCTCGGCGCAATCTCGCTCGATCTCGTGGTCGTGTTGCTTGCTGGCGCGGTGGCGCTGCTCCCCGTGTTCGCGCGTGACATCTTGCACGCCGGCCCCGACGAACTGGGCATCCTGCGCTCGGCCATGGGCGTAGGCGCGGCAATGGTCGCACTCGCGCTTGCGGTCAAGCCGCTGCGCCAACGGGTTGGGCTCTGGATGTTCGCCGCCACCATCGCCTTCGGCCTGGCGACGATCGTGTTTGGACTGTCGCAACATTTGTGGCTGACCGCGGCGGCGCTCGCTGTCGCCGGCGGCGTCGACATGATCTCGGTGTATGTGCGCCAAAGTCTCATCCAGCTAGCGACGCCCGACGCCATGCGTGGACGCGTCGCTGCTGTCAGCTTCGTGTTCATCTCGGCGTCGAATGAACTCGGAGACTTCGAGGCCGGGCTGATGGCGCGGATATTCGGGCCCGTGCTCGCGGTCACCGGCGGCGGCGCGCTGGCGATAGCCGCATCGCTCGCCTGGATACGGCTCTTCCCGGATCTGACGAAGGCGGATGGCTTCGAACCGGCGCCAACACGCCCTTAGCCGGCCAACGCATCCGCGTTTCCGGGTTCGGCTTTTCTTGTACAT
>CAYRHK010000077.1:0-9719 GCA_964423825.1 uncultured Terricaulis sp.
GCCCCGTCCCCATCTCACTGGTCGTTACGATCCCGTCTTCCAGAAAGCCCGCCTTCAGCCACTTCTGGATCAGGCGGATGATGCGCTTGTCGCCGATCCGATGTTCGACGAAGCGGACCAGCCATTGCTGGCTCACCGTGTCGAAGAATGATCGGATGTCGGTGTCCAAGATGAAGTTCACCTTTCGGCTCGTGATCCCCACCACCAGCGCGTCCAGCGCATCATGCTGACCGCGCTTTGGGCGGAATCCGTAGCTGAAGCCGAGGAATTCTTCCTCGTAGATCGCGTTCAGCGTCGCAGCCGTCGCCTTCTGGATGATCTTGTCTTCCAGAGCCGCGACGGCGAGCGGGCGCTGTTTCCCATCGGCCTTCGGAATGTACCGTCGACGTGCGGGTCGCGCGCGATATGCTCCGCAATGGACCCGATCGTGCAGGTCCACGAGCTTCGGCTCGAGGTCTGCCTCGTAGTCCTCCCACGTCACGCCGTCCACGCCCGGAGCCGCATCACGTTTAAGCGCGAAGAAGGCTTCTCGGAGTAGATCGATGCTTACGTGGTGCAGGAGCCATGTGAGCTTCTCCTTCTTCTTTTGCTTTGCTGCTTGCCGTACGCGATCGAGCGCCTGTGACACGCGCACCCGGCCCTGAGTCCGGAGCGTGCTTTGCTCGTTCGCGTTTCTCTTGGTTTCCGTCCTTGGCTCCACCGGCTCCGCCACCGGTTGCCCGGCTTTGTTCGTCAGCTTCCTCGCTACTATGACGGAATCAGACTTCTCACGGTCGTGCATCATCGGCTTCGGCTCCTCGCCTTCCCGATGCGGGCCAAGGGCGGCGCGTTCTGTCGTCGTCCATGGTCACCCGTGAGATCTCCCAGTTCCTGTACAAAGAGCGTCTTCGCATGCCAGGTTCGACGACCACGCCGGGTCGATTGGACGCTTGCAGTAACGCGCCCCCTCGTGTTGCCTTCCGCTGCCTGCAGAGCGTCAGCACCCGGGATCAGACGATTTTCGCGGCTCAGCGCCTGGCCTACGTTCTCCCCTGCCGACGCTTCGCCGACGTGCTCGCGCACGCCCACGCACGGCTCGGGGCCGATGTGGCTTGCTACTCCTTCATCGCAGTGGACTTGCACCACCTACTCCTTGCCAGTCTCCTGGCGCACGCAGGCCCTCGCCGAAAGCTGCCGCTAGTAGGTCGGCTGCAGATGACCGAAGTGCGGCGCATTCGGGCCATTGCCGCGCGCAAGCGTCGCGCCGAAGCGGGCGAAAGTGCGGCGTCCTGAGAGATCGTAGCGCGAGGTGACATCGGCGCCGGTTCCGCCGGGGATGTCCTTGAAGGTCTCGCGGTTGAGCGCATCGTATGTATACGCAATCGTCTCGCCCGAGCGCAGCCGCAAGCTCACCCGGTTGCCGTTGGAATCGTAGCCGTAGCCCTCGTAATCCTCGCCGGCGCCCACCGCGCTCACCGGAAAGTACAACCGGCATGCGCGCCATGCGCGCTCACGGCGCCATCCAGTTGTAAGACCAACTCACGACGGTGACGCGTGACGAGCGAGAAACAACACAGATAGTACCACGCCTCCAAGTGTCATCGTACCACAATTCCACCTGTTCATCGGAAGTGTAGGTGCGGCCGTGGCAGCTCTGCGCCAAGGTCAGCTCAACAGGAGTCAAACCTCGACGTCGCAGCACGTCCCTCGCCTGCATACTGTCCATACCGATTGCGACTCCGAACCGTTCTCCTGAGGTGGAGACACCTCGTGAGCTAAGCACTCCGGCTCGATTGTACTCATCTGCCAGCACAGCAAAGCCAACCCCAAACATCACGAGTAGAATGCCACCAAGTATAGCGCTTCGGACCTTCACGGCACTATCTCCGATGCTCTAACCGAGTCCCTGTGGGGATATGCTGGTCTTGATCCCATCCCGGATTGCGAGTTCCCTGCGGCAATCGCTGCGTGGCATTCGGATTTTCCGCTCTGACAGCTCGATCTGCAACGGCATAGGCAGCGGAATTGCTGTTCGCGTAGGTTTCTTCCGTTTGCGGACCGGTTACAGGAACGTAGCCGACAGGTCCAGGCTCGGCTGGCGTTCCCAGAATCGCATCCATCGCCAAACCTGACGCAATCACCGCGTCGTCTGACGCATCAATATCCGCCGCGACAATTCCTTGTTCAGCGGCGCCCTCTCGATCAGATAACAACAACGTTGCGGCGTCCCGATCATCAATGTCTGTCGGCTCGCCGGAGCCGGTCAGGCTAACCAAACTTCCAAACAATGGCGCACCGCGCTGGGGGCCATATGAGAAGCGATGTTGCTCACCTGTCTCATCGTTCACGACAAGAACAAACATGTGCGAAAATCCAGGCCCGATTCGGCGAGACACAAGGTATGCACGCTCGCCATTCGGATCGAACCAATTCACGGGGTCGTTTAGCGCGTACACATACAGGTTCAATCCCTGCTCATACCCCACCGGATCTGTTTGGTAGAAGCGGCCGAGGGTGGGTGAGTAAATGCGGGCTTTGTAGTGGTAGAGTTGGAGTTCCGGCAGTGCGATTTGGCCGGTGTAGCGGAAGCGGGCGCCGCTCCAGGTATCCGGTTCACCATTAGGACCGTACCGGTAGACGCTGCCGACAAGGGCGCCGGATGCATTGGCAGCGGCGATGATCGAGCCTTGGCGGTCTGAGATTCGCCAGCGGCGGTCGGTGAGCGTCGAGGTTTCGTACCACACCAGTGGTTCATCGATTCCGGGGCCATGCACGTAACGTCGGACGACAGCGCCGGCGACATACTCGGCGACGAGACGGTCTCCGTCGTACAAGAAGTCGGTGGTGGCGCCGCTCACGGTGTAAGAGCGGAGCCGCCCGAGCGGATCGTAGGAGAGCGTGGCGCTGACCGCGCCGCTCACAGCGATGAGACGATTTTCCAGATCGTACGTCAGCGTTCTGGCGCCATCCGACGTTAGGTTGCCGCGCGCATCGTAAGCGAAGGCGGTTCCGTCGATGCTGGTGTATTGATTGAGTCCGTTGCGGCTGTAGGCGTCGGTCAGGCCCGGGACGCTCCATTCGTAGGCTTGCACAAGCGAGCGCGCACTCAATTGACCCGCTGGCGTATACGTATAGGCCCAACTCGCGTCGTTGGCCGTGCCTTGCAGGTCGTGCGCAAGGCTCGCCAACCGCGAAGCGTTCGTATAACCGTACGTCGTCGCCGCGCCATTGCCGCGCGCGAGACTAATCCTTCGTGATTGCGCATCGTAGCCATAATCCGCCAGCACGCCGGGGCCGCTGGTTGCGCCGTTCTCGCGCACCTGGTCGACGCGGTTGAGCGCGTCGTAGGTGTATTGGAAGAAGGTGTTGTCGGGATGGGTAACGCGCGTGCGGTTGCTGGCTTGGTCGTACTGGAATTGCAGCCGCCGGCCGTACGACGTTTCGTACAGGAGGCGACCCACGGCATCGTAGCAATAGTCGATCCCTGGGTTATTCGCCGAGCAATCGGCGCTTGGAGTCACTGTCGGCGAAAACCGCGCCAACACCCGTCTTCCGTCCAGATCGTAGCGCGACGTCACGTCTGCGGACGTTCCGCCGGGGATGTCTTTGAAGACTTCGCGGTTTAGCGCGTCGTAGGAGTAGGCGATCGTATCGGCGTCGCCGCTCCGCAGCCGCAAGCTCACCCGATTGCCGTTGGCGTCGTAATGGCCGCCCACCGCAACACGAGTCGAGCCCTACCAAGTCGCGTTTGATCGCCGCCGTTCGCCGCTGTCCCGCCATGATGCTAAGGCGCTCGGGCCCCACGTGCCAAGTCACGAATGGGGAATTATCGGGGGAAACGCAGCATCGGCGCGGGCAAAATGTGTCGTTTTTCTGCCTATTTTCAATGCTTTGTGAGTTCAACCCTGGCGGACAGAGAGGGATTCGAACCCTCGTTAGACTTGCGCCTAAACACGCTTTCCAAGCGTGCGCCTTCAGCCACTCGGCCACCTGTCCAGAGCGCGCGGTTATAAGGCGCGCGCACGTTTCGTAAAGCGCCCTGCCAAGGCAGGCCGTTGGGAGCAGGCGCCGCGCCTGCAACCGCTGGCCAGCCAGGCGCGTAAAATGCCTGCACGCTCTGGCGTCAGGCGCCTATATTGGCATGCGAGAGGACCCCAATGGCTCGTTCCACCATTATGCCCAGCGCCGCTGAGGCGCTACCTGGCCGCGACCGGGCGCTGCCCGTGCCGGCCGCTCATTTCGTCAATGGCGCGCCGCTGAAGCCGCCCTTCCCGGAAGGTCTAGAGGAAGCCGTATTCGGGCTCGGTTGCTTCTGGGGCGCGGAGCGCAAATTCTGGCAGACGACCGGCGTCTACTCGACAGCCGTCGGCTACGCGGGCGGTTACACGCCCAATCCCACTTACGAAGAGGTCTGCTCGGGCAAAACGGGTCACACCGAAGTCGCGCGCGTGATCTTTGATCCCAAGCGCGTGAGCTATGAGCAGCTGATCAAGGTGTTCTTCGAGAACCACGACCCGACGCAGGGGATGCGTCAGGGCGGCGACATCGGCACGCAGTACCGATCGGCGATTTTCACGACGAGCGACGCGCAGAAGCAGGCGGCGCAAGCGGCGCTGAAAGCTTATGACGCGAAGCTGCGCGCTGCGGGCTATGGCGCGATTACGACAGAAGTGCGCGATGCTCCGGCCTTCTATTACGCCGAGGACTACCACCAACAGTATCTCGCGAAGAATCCGAACGGTTATTGCGGCATCGGCGGCACAGGCGTGAGCTGTCCGATCGGGGTCGGCGTGACCTAAGGCACGGCACATTCGCGCCGCGCCGGCGAAAACGTCGGCGCGCTCCGTTCTTTGATCATCGGGAGCGAAGCGCCCCGGACCGAGGAGAGCGCGATGGAGCATTTGGCATCGTTCATTGGCGTGGTCGGTGCGGCATGCTGCGTTGGCATGTATGGCGCCGTCAGTTTCGGTTGGGCGAGCGCAGAGCGCCCGCTATTCTTCGCCGTCAATGGCCTTGGCGCCGTGCTGGTTATGGCGGGCGCCTGGCATAGCTTCGATATTGGCGATCTCGGCACGATTACGCAGGAATTGACCTGGGCTTTGGTCAGCGCCATTGGCGTCGCGCGGGCGTTGCGGAAAGGCTAGGTTGCGGCGAGCGTTACTGTACGCAGAGCGACGAACTTACTCTGGCGGCAGCATCCGGGCGCGCAGCGCGCGTACGCGATCAAGCAGCGGCTGCGCTTCTTCAATCGCCGCGCCGTGATCGAAGGTGATTGTGCGCGCTGTGTCGGCGCGCTCGATGGCCAAAGACTCCGCGCCGCCGTCGGCGCAATCGGGACAACCGATAACATCCGGCAAAGCTCGCAAATCGGTTTCTGACGCCAAGCGGGTGAATTCTCGCCATTCTTCCGCGGTCAACGTTTGCGTGAAGCGCTGGTCCGGCAAGTTCTGTGGCGCGCCACGGCCGCCGCGTGCTTGGCGGATCAGAACAGCCTCGCCCTCGGTCAGTTCAAGCCTAGTCGTGCAGTAACCGACGCACATGCCGAACGAGGTAGTGGAGACGATCATGCGAAGATCCGCCGGAGCGGTTGCGGGCGCGGCCGCGCAAGCGGCCAGAAGCAACGCCGCCATAGCTAGAAAACTGTGCTTCATCGCTAGCCGGGCCAGCGCAGGCCGACGCGACGGCGCTGCTGCAACGTCTGCTCGGCGCGTTGCAGCGCCCGCAGCGCCACATCCGCCTGTTGCAGCGCATCGGTGGAGCGCAGCGCATCCATCGCCAGACGCAGACGCGAGGCGCCCTCCTCGAGCTTGTCGCGCGCGCCTTCGCGTTCGCCCAAAGCGGTGAGCGCGCGGCCGATTTCCTGTTGCGCGGAACCCCAGGCGCCGGGGTCGGTGGTGCGGTCAACGGCGTCAAGGTAGGTTTGCCGCGCACCAAGCGCTTTTTGCAGCCACTTAATGTGACCGCCGCGTTCGCCGAGGCTCAAGGCGCCTGAGGCGAAGTCAGAGAGAATATCCAGTTGCAGGTTTTCGCTGATCTCGGTGGGACGCGCCTCGACCATCTTGTCCAAGGCTTCGACAATGGGTTGCAGGCGATCGGGCTTGTAATCCTGAGGGCGATGCAGCACGGGGCGCGCCTTGCGCGCCAGCGCAAACGCCAAAGCGCGCTGCACGGCTTCGTCGGGCCTGCCAACGCGCCAGCCCAATTCGAAATCTTGTACTTCATGGGTACGGCCATAGCCGGGCAAAGTCGTAAGGCGCAGATCGAGCTTGCCCATGAAGTTACGCTTGCCCCAGACGATGACGTCGGCGGCGGAACGCTCCAAGGCGTCAGCAGCCTCGACCGCGATGCGGCGACGGGTTTCTGGATGCGCGCGCGGCGAGACCGTCTTCAGTCTAATCGGGAAGAGGTCGACCTGCACGTCCTGCTCGAACGAGAACATGCCGAAATTGTCCTCGATCGCCTCCTTCATCTCTTGGCGAAGCAAGCCTCCGCCGCCCTCGATTTCGGCGATGAGGATCAAGGCGCGGTGGTCCTTGGCGCGCTTCAGCGCTTGAGCGCGGAGCGCGATGCGGGCCATCCGGCTCGCCTTGCCCATGCCGGTCAACATCCAGAAGGCAGCGATCAGCACCGCCGCGAGGGCCATGGACGTGAAGAACATGAAGACGTCAGGCGATTGTACGAAAGCTTCCTGGAACTCGCGCGGCAAGAGGCGCATCGCGCGGGATGCGAGTTCGGGCGCCCAGGTCGCAACTTCCGAAATATTAACCATAAATTGGCCCGTCACCTCGCGCGCAAGCGCTCACCTCTAGCTCGAAAGCAGGCGCCGCACAACGGCAGGCGGCGCCGTTTTAATGTCGGCTGTCGGTCACTGGCCGGCGTTGGCGCGGGCGCGATCAATCATGTCGCTCATGTTTCCGAGATCCATGACCTGGACGCCGGGCGGAGCTGCAAACAGTTCGGCCGGTTGGGGGCCACGGGCGATACTCGTTGCTTCCCAGGTCCGAGCGCCATTGACCGAGGACCAGAGAATGATGCCGTCGCCGGTCACGCAGGTGGCGTTTTCGCCCTGCTCGTCGGTGCGGCGCCACTCAGCGCCGGTTTCGCCGATGTGGACACACGGGCCGGCGAAGGTCGCGTTGGCGGCGATCTCAGCGCCCCACGCGTCTTCCGGGGCATCCACGCCAGCGTCGGTCTGGCGCATAGCGAACTGACGGCCTTCCGCCTGCGAGATGATCAGGCTCTCACCGGTGTCTCCGTTGGAAATGATGACCATTTGCCCTTCCGGGCTATTGATCTCCATGCGCATTTTCTGACCATCCCGGACCATGACGATGGGTGACAATTCGCCGGTCTGGGGATTGAGGATATTGGCTTCTGCGCGGTAGGCGGTTTGGAAAAGGTTGGGGAAAACGTTGCTGACGCCGCCACCGCCGGTATTCGGCGCGCCCTGGCCGCAGCCTGAAACCATGATTGCCGCCATAAGCGCGACTGCTGCTATGCGCATGCCTCGTCCTCCCGATCAGGTGCCTTGGGCCCTCTCTAGCAGCGCGGCGGAGCGCCCGGAAGCTGTTTGGCGCGCCCAATCAGCGCAGGTCGCTCGTCGCAATTATCAGGCGCCCCGCAGCCCCGCGGCGTCTCAAGCTTGCCCAATAGATGGCGCCGCCTCCATAATTGGGGCCACGTGGCAAGGCCGCGCCGGGCTCTGGGAGCGGCGCGGCCCCGTTTTTCTGTGAGGTGAATCAAACCATGCGCAATGGATACATTTTGGCGGCGCTGCTGGCGGCGAGCGCTCCGGTCGTCGCCTCATGTGCAAGCGTCGGCGGCGCGGCGGTCGCTGACTCAAACGAACATCGCGCCGCGGTCGCGGAGGTCGCACGCTTGACTGCTGACGCAAACCAGAACGCGCTGCTGAAGCCCTGGAGCGGGCCCCGCGGCGGCGTGCCGCCATGGGATCAGGCCGATCCCGCGCTGGTGCCTGCGGCGCTGGAGCTCGGCATCGCGCTGCAGGAAGCGGAAGTGCAGGCCATTTCAACCAACCCGGCGGCGCCCACGTTCGACAATACGATTGGCGCGATGCAGAACGCTGGCCGCCACCTCGATCGCGCCACCACGATTTTCGGCGTGATGACCGACAATGTCAGCAACGAAGCCATCCAAGGTCTCGAAGCGGAGTGGTCGCCGCGGCTGACGGCGGCGTACAATGCAATCACGTTTAATCGCGCACTGTTCGCGCGCATCGACAATCTGTTCCAACGTCGCGCCAGCCTTGGTTTGTCGGCCGAGCAATTGCGACTTCTGGAACGCACACACGATCAGTTCATCCGCGCGGGCGCGGCGCTCAATCCGGAACAGCAAGCCCGTCTCGGCGCCATCAACGAAGAGCTTTCAACAAAGTTCGCCGATTTCGGCCGTCGCCTGCTCGCGGACGAGAACACCGCCATCTTCATCACCAACAGGCGCGATCTCGCGGGGTTGCCGCCGAACATCGTCGCAGCGCTTGCCGCCGCCGCGAACGAGCGCGGCCATCCTGGCGAATGGGCGGTCGTGAATACGCGTTCGAGCGTGGACCCCTTCCTGACGTTCTCTTCAAATCGCGCCCTGCGCGAGCGGGTCTGGCGTGCATTCAAGAACCGCGGCGACAACGGCGACGCCAACGACACCAACGCGGTGATCGCCGAAGTCCTGGCGCTACGCGCCGAGCGCGCGCAGATTCTGGGCTTCGCGACCCACGCACACTTGCGCATGGCCGACACCATGGCTCGTGACCCCGAGCGCGCGCAGGATCTGATGATGCGGGTGTGGCCGTCGGCTGTGGCGCGCGTGCATGAAGAAGTGCGCGACATGCAGGCGATCGCCGATCGCCAGCGCGCAGGCATCACCATCGAGCCGTGGGACTATAACTATTACGCCGAGCATGTGCGGCGTGACCGCTACAGCCTCGATCAGAACGAGCTCAGGCCCTATTTCGAGCTCAACAACATGATCAACGGCGCCTTCTATATGGCCAATCAGCTCTATGGGCTGAATTTCCGCGAGATCACGGGCACCGTGCCGGTTTTCGAGCCGAACGTGCGGGTTTGGGAAGTCACCGATCGCGATGGTTCGTACGTGGGCCTCTTCTACGGCGACTATTTCGCGCGCGCCGGCAAGCGTTCGGGCGCGTGGATGAACAGCTACCGCATCTACGAGACGTTCACCGGCGAGACTCTTCGTCCGATCGTGTCGAACAACAACAATTTCGTTCGCGGCGGCGAAGGCGAGCCCGTGCTGATTTCGCTCGACGATGCGCAGACGCTGTTCCACGAATTCGGCCACGCCATCCACTATCTGGTGAGCCGCGCGAACTATCCGGGCCTTTCCGGCACGCCACGCGACTACGTAGAGTATCCGAGCCAAGTGCACGAGCACTGGGTGCTGACGCGCCCGATCCTCGACCGCTTCGCACGCCACTACCAAACCAACGAGCCGATGCCGCAAGCGCTGGTCGATCGCGTGAACAACGCGTCGACGTTCAACCAAGGCTATGCGACGGTGGAGTATCTATCGTCGGCGCTGGTGGATATGGCGCTGCACAACCGAGCTGCTGCGGTCACCGATGTCGACGCCTTCGAGCGTGACACATTGGCCTCCCTCGGCATGCCGCGCGAACTCGCCATGCGTCACCGACTGCCGCAGTTCGGGCACCTGTTTTCGAGCGATGCATACTCGGCGGGTTATTATTCTTACCTCTGGTCGGAAGT
>CAYRHK010000078.1:0-9697 GCA_964423825.1 uncultured Terricaulis sp.
GGGTTGAAATAGCTCTCCTGGCGCACAATCGCATAGAGCAGGGCGCGATCGAGTTCGAAGCCGTCTTCCGGTTCGAAGGTGGTGGCCGGGCAGAAACCGGCGGCCACATCAGCGTCGCCGTATTCTGCGGCGCGCAGTTGCGCGGCGGGTGCGTGAAGCGCAATTGCAAGCGCCAAGAAGGCTCGGTCGTCTTGCGGCGGAATGTCAGAGTGGAGGCGGCGTAGCTCAGATTCGACTTCCGACAACCTGCCCAGTTGCGCGAGCGCCGCGGCCCGGCGCGCGTGGTTGTAGCGCTCAACAAAGCGGGTGAGCTCGGCGTTGTCCACCTCTGGCGGCGTGAAATTGAGAGCGCTTTCGCGGCCCAAAGCGATCTCCGCTAGTTGGCCATAGAATGTCCACGGCTGACCGGCGGCGGACTCGAGGTGTTCTATGACGCCGTCGGCATCACCTGCCGCGAGGCTGGCGCGCGCGGCCCAATAATGCGCCCCCGCGCGCGCCCAGCCGCCATGATGGCGCCAACGCGAAGATGCATCGAACTGGCGCGCCGCTTCGGTATAGTCGCCTTGGCGATATGCGATGAGGCCCAGTTGCCATTGCGCTTGGCCACTGCGCGGCCCGTCGGCTTGCACAAGCGCCAAGTTACGCGCCGCTTCGAAATCGCCCTCTCCGATGCGCTGATGGATGCGCTCAATGGCGACACGGACGGAGGCGCTGTCGTCTGCGACAGGCGGGGGCGTGCCGGGCAGTGTGCGACCGCGACCGCTGATCGGTTCTGGCGCTCGCGCGCGCGAGCGCCTTGCCCTAGACTCCATGGCGCGGTCGTAGACGGCGTTGGCAACGCCGAGGTCGCCGTAACGCGACAGCCAGGCGCTGTATTCCGACCAGGATGGGCGGTAGTTGCGCGCCAGCATCATCCGCCCGCGCACAACGCCAACGAGCACGTCATCTTCGACTGTGCTGAGCGCGGTTCCGATGGCGCGCCACTCGCCTGCTTCGATGGCGTCGAACGCCGCGCGATAGGCGCGCTCGTCATGATCTGTGAGGGCCACAATGCGGCTTTGCGCTTGTGCGGTCACAGGCGCGATCATGACGGCAACGGCGAGAGACGCTAGAGCGGTGCGGTAGTGCAAGCGGGTCCCCCAACTTCGCCCTTTTTAGCGCGCGAGGCTGACGCCAAGCTCGCCGAGCCAGGTTTCGGCCAACAACAAGTCGGCCCACGCCAAGCGCTTCTGTTGCGGCTGGCGAAGCAAATATGCTGGGTGAAGCATGACCATGGCGTTGACGGGGGGTATCCCTTCGGCGGCGTATGAGAGTCGCCGTCCCCGCAGTTTCAACACTCCATCTTCACGCTTAAGGACGGTATGCGCCGCGGCTTTACCGGCGAGGATGAGCAGCTTTGGCTGCGACAAGGCGATGAGGCGTTCCACGAAGGGGAGGCAAGCGACGATCTCGCCCTGCGTGGGATCGCGGTTTCCAGGTGGGCGCCAGAAAATGGTATTTGAAATCAGCAAGTTGGTTGATCTCGACAGGCCGATTTCGGCCAGCATACGGTCAAGTAGTTGTCCCGAACGCCCAACGAAGGGCCGGCCTTGCTCGTCCTCGTCTTTGCCGGGCGCTTCGCCGATCAAAAGGATTGGCGCGCCCGCGAGACCGTCGGAGAAAACAGTATTGCGGGCAGTTTTTTTGAGCGCACAGCCTTCAAAGGCCTCTACTGCGGCGCGGAGTTCGGCAATGGTTTTTGCGCTTTCCGCTAGGGAACGAGCATCGGCCACGGGGTCGGAGAGGCGCTTGCGCGGGGCTGCGCGCGCTGGCGTGCGCTGAAGAGGCTCTTTCGCGGGGGTTGGCACGGCCGTTGTCTGGGTCACGAACACCGCTTCAGCCATGTCCATATCTACCCCTGCGGCGCGCCAGAACTGTAGCAGCGCACGCGCAGCGGCTGGGGCTGAACCTGGGGTGGGGCGCGACGGGACCTCCGGGGGCGAGCTTGCGTCCATTATCGCTATTGTGCCCGGACTCGGATGCGCTGACAAAGCGCCATCCCTTGCGCGGGGGAAGCGCGTCGAGAATAAATTCCAGGACATGGCGGAAGAGACGGAAATGGCTGAGGCAGAGCCCGTGCGGGAGTCTATGGAGTATGACGTCGTCATCGTTGGCGGCGGGCCGGCCGGACTCTCGGCGGCGATCCGACTGAAGCAGGTTGCAGCCGACGCGGGAGCTGAAATCTCAGTAGCCGTGCTGGAGAAGGGCGCGGAGGTCGGTGCGCATATTTTGTCCGGCGCGGTGATTGACCCGGTCAGCCTCAATGAACTCATTCCGGATTGGCGCGAGGCGGGCGCGCCGCTTGATACGCCGGTCTCAACCGACGAATTCAAATTTCTAGGGCCAGCGGGCGCCGCTTCGCTGCCGACATTCTTGATGCCGCCGCTGATGAATAACCACGGCAACTACATCGTCTCGCTTTCGAATTTCACGAAGTGGCTGGGCGCGCAAGCTGAGGCGGTTGGTGTTGAGATCTATCCAGGCATGGCTGCCTCGGCGCCTGTGTTCGATGAAGCTGGAGCGCTTAAGGGTGTCGTTGCGGGCGTCTTCGGCATCGGCAAGGACGGCAAGCGAAAGCCCGACTATCAGCCGGGTATGGAACTACACGGCAAGTACGTGATGGTGGCTGAAGGCGCGCGGGGGTCATTGGCGAAGGCGCTGCAGGCCAAATATGGGCTCACCAAGAACCGCGAGCCGCAGAAGTACGGTATAGGCATCAAAGAGCTTTGGGAGATTCCCGCCGAGAAACACAAGCCTGGCCTGGTGCTTCACACGGTTGGTTGGCCGCTCGACAAACACACTGGAGGCGGCTCGTTCATGTATCATTGGGGTGAGCGCCTGGTGTCTGTCGGATACGTCGTTCATCTCAATTATAAGAACCCCTATCTCTCGCCATTCGACGAATTTCAGCGCCACAAGCTACACCCTGAGATCCGGCAGCATCTCGAAGGCGGCAAGCGCTTGGCGTATGGCGCGCGCGCAATCACGGAGGGCGGTCTGCAATCAGTGCCTAAACTGGCGTTCCCCGGCGGCGTGCTCATTGGGTGCGCGGCAGGGTTCGTGAACGTGCCGCGCATCAAGGGCAGCCACAATGCAATGAAGACGGGCATGCTCGCTGCTGAGGCGGCGTTCGAGGCCATTCAAGCCGGTCGTCAGCGCGATGAGTTGGTCGAGTACGAAGAAGCCTACCGCGTAAGTCGGGTCTTCAAGGACCTGCAACTCGTGCGCAACGCCAAACCGTTGCTATCTCGATACGGCGCCTTCTGGGGCGGCGTGCTTGGCATGGCCGACATGTGGACGGCCTCATTGTTCGGCGGTTTCTCTTTTTTTGGCACATTGAAGCACGGCAAGACCGACGCGGCTTCAACCGAGAGAGCCAGAAAGCACAAACCCATCAGTTACCCGAAGCCTGATGGGGTGCTGACGTTTGACAAGCTCTCCTCGGTGTTCTTGTCGAACACCAACCATGAAGAGGACCAACCCGCTCACCTCACCCTAAGAGATCCGAGCGTTCCGATTGGGGTGAACCTGCCGCAATACGCCGAACCGGCGACACGATATTGCCCCGCTGGCGTGTATGAGGTGCTGTATGACGACAAGGGCGGCAATCCGAAATTCCAAATCAATGCGCAGAACTGCGTTCACTGCAAAACCTGCGATATCAAGGACCCAAGTCAGAATATAGTTTGGGTGACGCCGGAAGGCGGCGGCGGACCGAACTACGCCAACCTTTGAAAAGGGAGCGGCGGGCCGGTGACACGAAAGGACATGCGCATGCGTTGGGCGATACTGGCGACGACGATTCTCACCGCCGGCTTGACGGCGGTCGCGCCAAGCGCGCTGGCGCAGTCGAAGCCCGAGGGTTTGGCGCCTTCACCCGGGGGCGTCGACGCCGTGCGTCCGACATCGGACCTGTTGCGCGCCACCTCGCCGGCCAATGCCGACCCAGCTCGCACCTATACGACGCCTGACGAGGCGCTATTGCAGGGTGATATCGATTACCTCGTTCGTGAAGGACGCCGCTCGCTTTCGCGCGGCGACGCCAATGCGACCGCCATCATAGCAGTTTTTGCGGATGAGATGGCGAGTGGGCGCACTGCCGAAGCGCGCGCGGTTCTGGAGCGAGCGCCCGGGGGACTGACGGGCGGCCTTGGCGCCATGCTTGAGCCATTTGTGCTCGCCGCGGAAGGGCGCGTTGATCTCGGTGTCGAGCGCGTCGATGCGGCGGCGAACTCGGTGCCGGCCCCGCTGCCCGAAGTGGCGCGCGCGATGATTTTTGAATCTGCTGGCCGCTACGAGGAGGCAGCCGCCGTCTATGCGTTGATGGTTGAGCGCACCGACACCACGCCGCCAGGGGATGCCGAGCCTCAAACCGTAGAAGAGTTTGAGCGTGCGCTCGGCGCTACTCGGGTTGCGCATTCGGTATACCGTGCCGCGCTTGTGCACCATCAGCTTGGGCGCGTCGAAGATGCTCGCCGCTACTACGCGATTGTCGAGAATTTCGCGCCGCGCTCGGCGGATGTCGCTGCCAATCTCGCACGGCTTAACGCTGGTCAGCCCCCGCTGGAACAACGGCTGACACCAACCTCTGCGACCGGTCGCTGGATGATTTTCCTCTCCGAGTACCTCACGCAAGCGGAAATGCTTGCAACGATCCTCGCACAGCAGGGGCCGCGCCCAGGCCTTGCCTCGACCAATGGCGCCGCACTCTTGCAGATCGGCGTGCTCCTTGCGGGAGATGCAAACGATTGGCGTCTGCAAGCGGCGCAGCAAGCGCTCGACGCCAACGGGATGGACGGCGCCGAGCGCATTATTGACCGAATGCCGGGCGACAGCGTCTTTGCTCCGGACGCGGAAATTGTGCGTGCAGGCATCCTGCTTGAGCGGCGCGAGGACGCGGCCGCCGTGCAGCGCGCGGAGCGTGCGCTTGCGTTGGGCGGCGACCGTTGGGGCATTATCGCTTCTGTCGGCGATGTGTACCGGCGCGCGGGGCAAGCCGACCGCGCCATACCTGCATTCGATCGTGCACTGGGCCTTGCCCAGACGCCGGAAGATCGCGCCGACGTGTTGGGATGGCGCGCCTACGCGCATCGCTTCGCTGGGAACATTGACGCCGCGAGCGCGGACGCACGCGCTGCTCTCGCTATCGATCAGAGCGTGGATACGCGGCTCCTGTTCGTATCGATCCTGATGGACGATCCGCGCGGTTGGCGAGAGGGTATCGACGTTGCGCGAAACCTATTCGCCGAGCAACCCGACTCCGTAACGCGGCTCAATGCATTGGGGTATGCGCTGATCCAACGCGAAGAGGGCCTTGAAGAAGGTTATCGCCTGCTGTGGCGCGGCTTCAACTATGGTCAGACGGACTACGCGGTCGTGGATAGTCTGGGTTGGGCCTATTATCTCTATGGTCACTTCGACGAAGCACGCACTTTGATCGAGCGCGCGAACGAATTGTCGGCGAACGATCCCAATGCGGAAATTTTGGACCACTTGGGGGATGTCTATTGGCGGCTCAATCGCCGTGACGATGCGCGCGCGCGCTGGCGCGAGGCAATGGAGGCGCGCCCGGATGCGCTGCGACGGCGCGCCTTGGAGCAAAAGTTGCGCCGAGGCTTGACCGAGGCGGCGCCGCGTCAGCGCGACCTGCCACAGGTGAGCCTGCCGGACGCACCATCTCCGCGCGAGGAGCTGTGACGCCTCGCGCGGCGTTTGTCGTTGCGTTGAGTTTTGGCGTTGCGTCGTGCGCCACCAGCACGTCGCCGCCCCAGTCGCGAGCCTACGCTGACCTTTTAGTCGCTCGCAGCGCGAGTCTCAGCGGCGACTATGCCGTTTCCGCGGACCGCTACGCAGCGGCATTTGAGCGATCGCGCGGCGAGCCCGAATTGGCGGGGGCTGCCTTGATTGCGAGCTTGGCGAGTGGCGACGCGGCGCGCGCTCGCCACTTTGCTGCGAGGGCGGGCGACGAGCCTCTTGCGCGCTTAACGCGGGCTGTGGACGCCCTGAACGATATGCATTTTCAGGTGGCAGCCGATGAGGCTGAAGCCGTTGAAGGCGCCGCGGCGGATGAATTGTTCGCGCGGGTCATCCTGGCGTGGGCACGCGCGGCGCAGGGGCATTCGAATGAGGTAGCACTCGATCCGGCCGCTCTCGTTCATGTGCGTCTCTACGGCGGCCTCTTTGCCTATCAGGAAGCGATGGCGCTCGACTATGCCAATCGTTCGGCGGAGGCATTGGCGGCTTATGAAATTGCCAATGGCAGCGGGCTTTGGCTGCCTCAGGCGATCGAGCGCCATGCCGACTTGCTTACACGAATGGGCGAACGCGACCGAGCGGCGGCGCTGCTGGCGAGCGAGCGCAATCGTGCAAATCCGGCGTTAGCGCTTGCGCTTGCGCGGCTTGAAGCGGGAGGCCGACCCGCGCTCGGCCAGATCAGGCCCAACGAAGGCGCGGCGGTCGTTGCGTTCGGACTCGCGCTCGTCTTTTTGCAGGAAGGCGACCGCGAGCGCGGTCTTGCCACCGCTACCCTCGCGACCATGCTTGATCCCGGTTTGAACGCGGTGTGGCTGACAGTTTCTCAGGAGCAAGCGCGCCTCGGTCATGTGCGGGCTGCGCGTGAGGCGTTGGCGCGCGTGCCCGTCAGTTCACCCTATCATACGACCGCGCGGTCGCTCGATGCTTGGTTTGTGTTTCAAGCCGGAGACCGCGAAGCTGGCATCGCGCTTGCGCGCGCCAATGCCGAGGGCGGTGATGCGATCGCGTTGCGCAATCTCGCCGACATGCTGCGCAGTGCGGGGAACCACGCCGAGGCTGAGCGGCTTTATGGACAATTGCTTGCGGATGATTCGGAGAATTGGCGATTCTATTTTTCGCGCGCCGTGGCGCGGGAGCGCTTGGGGCATTGGCCAGAGGCCGAGAGCGATTTTTTGCGGGCGTTGGAGCTATCGCCTGATCAGCCAGACACCCTAAATTATCTGGGCTATATGTGGGTTGATCGTGGTGAGCGCCTTGAGGAAGGTTTGGCGATGATCGCGCGGGCGCTGGAGTTGCGTCCGCAGTCCGGCGCGGTCGTGGATAGTCTAGGTTGGGCCTATTATCAGCTTGGAGACTACGAACGCGCGGTCGACCTGCTTGAGCGCGCCGTTGAGTTGGAGGCGGGCGACGCCACCATCACAGATCATCTGGGCGATGCTTATTGGCGCGTTGGGCGGCGCGTGGAGGCGCGCTACCAATGGCGGCGCGCATTGGCGCTGTCGCCCGAGGATCCAGAGGCGGTTGAAGGGAAGATCGAGAGCGGCTTGAGCGACGATCGGCCATGAGCGTGCGTGCGTTTGCTTCGGCGAAGATCAACCTGACGCTGGAAGTGGGTCGTCCACGCGCCGACGGCATGCATCCGGTGCAAAGCGTGGTCGCCTTCGCTGGCCTTGGCGATTGGGTGAAGGTCAGCGAACACCATGAGCTTGAACTCAGCATCGTTGGGCCTTTTGCCGCGTCGCTGGCTTGCGGCGACGGAAACCTAGTGCTGCGCGCCGCCCAGACGTTGGCGAAAGCAGCCAATGTCGCACCACGAGCGCGGATCGTTCTGGACAAGCACCTGCCCGTCGCCTCGGGCCTAGGCGGGGGGTCGTCGGATGCCGCCGCCACTCTGCGCGTGCTCAACGACTTGTGGTCGCTCAACATGAGCAACGAGGAACTCGCCTGCATTGGCCGGACGCTTGGGGCCGATGTTCCCATCTTCTTTGCCGGCGCGCGCAGCGCGCTAATGGGCGGTGTTGGCGAGGAGACTACGCCAATAGACGTACCGGCGTTGTCTGCGGTCTTGGTCAATCCGCTGGCTGCTTTAGCGACTGCGGATGTCTACCGCCAGTTCGACCGCATGGGCCTGGGTCGCGAAAAATTCACGCAGGTGTTGAATTGGGCGGTCCCAGCGGACGTTTGGGCCCGCGCCGCCGAGATCGGAAACGATTTGGCCCCGGCCGCGCTAGCGCTCATGCCTAGCATAGCCCTGATGCTAGATGCTCTGCGCGCTGACTCTCGTTGTCAGTGTGCGTCGCTGTCGGGCAGCGGCGCGACAGTGTTTGCCCTTGCGGAAGACAGCGCCGCAGCCGAAAGCCTGAGCAGGGACCTGAAGGCGGCGCACCCATCCTGGTGGGTGCAAGCAACGGGACTGGCGGGTTAGGTCGGGCGAGCGAGGCGAGCGCGTATGCAGTTCGAGCTGGCTATCGCTGCGTTCATGTCGTTTGGGATCAGCCTCATCGCTTGTCGCGCCATCATCTCCCATGGGCCGGTTGATCGCCCCGACTCCGAGCGGAAGAACCACCCGGCGCCGACGCCGACAAGCGGGGGCCTTGCGATTGGTCTTGGCTTCGCGGCGGGGGTGCTGACGCTTGCCTTTTTTGCTCAGATTTGGAGTGGAGCGATAAGCGACGCGGGTGTGCGGCGGCTTTGGGTGACCGCGCTTGTCGCCTATCCGCTTCTTGCCATCGGGTTCATCGATGATGCGATTCACCTGCGCGTCCGTGTAAAGTTCTTGTTGTATGGGCTGATCTCGTTCATCGGCGCGCACACGTTCGGCGTTGTGCAGACGATGCCCTTGACTGCAGGATTGTCTCTGCACCTGCCCTATCTTGCCGGGCTCGTCGGCACTGCGCTTTGGATTTTCACGCTGATAAATTGCGTTAACTTTATGGACGGCGCCAACGGCTTGGCGATGGGATCCGTCGCTATCGGACTGGGCGCGTTGGGATTGGCTGGCTTCGGCGCCGACATTCACAGCGCCGCCGCAATCGGCGCCTGCGGCGTCGGCGCTCTTGTCGGCTTTTTGCTCTGGAACTTCCCCTTGGGACGCTTATTTGCCGGGGATTCTGGCGCCCTTTTCGCGGCGGCGCTGGGCGCCTTCATTGCGCTCATTCTTATTGCTCGGTTGAGACTCTCCCCGTTTGCGGCGCCGATCGCATTTTTCCCGCTGCTTGCCGATGCACTCATCACCTTGTTCTGGCGACTGCGTCTACGCGGTTGGCGGGCGCTGTTCGCAGGTCATGACGAACATCACTATCAGTTGCTCCGTAGGGGCGGTTTCAGTTCCGTGGCGATCACCCTGCTTTACTGGTCGATGACTGCGGCCTGCGGGGTGCTGGCGTTCTGGTTGGCGCAGCACCGCGAACCAAGCTTGTCGCTAGTGGCGCTGGGGGGGCTCGCCGCGCTCGCGCTGGTGCTCTCGATGGCGGTGCGCACTTGGGCGCGGTGGCGCGGGCTAGTCTAGTGCGCTCGCTCCACTACGAATTCTGTCAGCTCGCTTAGCGCCTCGCGATAAGCGTTTGAGGGCAGCGTTTCCAGCGCCGCGCGCGCGGCGTTGGCGTGGGCGCGCGCATCGGCGATCGTGCGCACGACGGCATTGTGCCGGCGGAGCAGCGAGATCGCGCGCTGGAAATCGTCGTCGCTGCGTTCGCCGCTCATCACGCGGCGCCAGAATGCACGTTCGGCTTCATCGCCCGCTTCGCGCGCATAGATCACCGGCAGGGTCACTTTGCCTTCACGGAAATCGTCGCCGACGTTCTTGCCCATGACCACTGCGGCGCCGCCGTAATCGAGCGCGTCGTCGACGAGTTGGAACGCCAGGCCCAATTCGCCTCCGAATATCTCCAAAGCAGCCGCTTCT
>CAYRHK010000079.1:0-9668 GCA_964423825.1 uncultured Terricaulis sp.
AGCATCGTCGTCAGCCCCGGAAGCGCGCCGATCCAACGCGCGCGAGAGCGCGCCGTTGGCGCGTACGCCGCCATCAGCCATGAACTCAAGCGCCGGCTGCGGCGCGGTGAAGCGCCCGCCGACGAACGCCACCGCGAAGCATGCCGCGGCAGCGATGCCAAGCCATGGCGGCAAGCGCGTTCCCTGAGGCTTCGGCTTCGAGGGGAACTGGATCACGTCGGCGCTCTTGGGCGCCATCACCGCGGCGAAGCGATCCGGCACGGGCTCGTTCAGCACCTCGTCAAAGCCGCCGCGCAACTTCAACGCGGCCGCACGCATACGCGCCACGCGCGCGCTCAGCGCGGGATCAGCCTCCACCAGAGCGGCCACGCGCGCGCGTTCGATGTCATTCAATTGCCCATCGGCGAAGGCCGAGAGTTGTTCTTCGCTCACGCTCATGCGCGATGCTCCTCTTCGCCCAGCACTTGCGCTTCGAGCACAGCGCGCGCGCGCACCAGGCGACTGTTCACGGTGCCCTCCGGCACGCCCAAGATCTCCGCGGCTTCGCGGTACGAATAGCCCTCAATCTGCACCAGCGTGACCACGGCGCGCTGCTCCTCCGGCAAGCTCGCCATCACGCTCAGCGCCTTGGCCAAGGTCAGGCTCGCGTTCATGGCCGCGCGTCCATCGATGCCCGGCGCATCGGCATCGGGATCTTCGGTGACGACGCGCGCCCGCGATTGGCGCGAGCGCACCTGGTCGATCCAGGCGTTCTGCGCGATGCGGAACACCCAGCTGTCGAGGCGCGTGCCCGGCTGGTACTGGTCCAGCCGCTTGAGCGCCTTTTCGAGCGCATCCTGTGCCAAATCATCGCCATCGGCGCGGCTCCCGGTCAGGGCCATGGCGAAACGGCGCAATCTGGGAATGAGTTTGACGAGCTCGTCCCGTGCCTGATCGACCATGACTACATCCAACAACGGGCCTGACTGCGATTTCCATCCACCGGCGCGGATGAGTTTTCGCTCCGCCCCCGTTATAAGCCTAAGGGAGCGGCGCGGAGTTAGGCCCCATGGACGCAAGCAAGGTCAAGACCCATCGCCGGAACCTGCTTTTGGCGGGGCTGGCGCTCCTTGCCTTCGCCACCCCAGCCGCAGCGCAAATCGAGCGCCGCCCGCGTCGCCGGCGTCGGCACGTGCGCCGTCCGGTGCTGGCGGTGTGGCGAACCAACGTTCTGGAGCGCCGCCGGCTGAACCCTGACCGTTTCGAACGCAGCCGCCGCGGCGAGAACGTCGTGCGCGCCCGCGTCATCGCCATCGATCCGAGCCCCGCAGGCATCGCGGCCATGCGCCGCCTGGGCTTTCGACGTTTAGGGGAGCGCACCATCGGCGATCTCGGCGTGCGGGTCATCATTCTGCGCCCGCCGCCGGGCATGTCGGCGCAGGACGCCGTCGATGCGCTGCAGGCCGCCGATCCGCAGGGCGCCTACGAACTCAATCACGTCTTCGACCCTTCGCAAGGCGGATCGAGCACGAGCGCGCCGACAGCGCCGCGTTCAGCGAATGGCGCCGGCCTCAAGATCGGCATGATCGACGGCGGCGTCGCGAACGATCATCCGGCACTCGTCAGCGCGCGCATCCAAGCGCGCAACTTCACCGGCGAGAGCGGGCCTGTCGCAAGCCCGCACGGCACCGCGGTCGCTTCACTGCTGATCGGCGCCGACGACGATTTTCGCGGCGCCGCGCCCGGCGCTGAGCTCTACGCCGCTGACGTTTTTGGCGACGCGCCCGAAGGCGGCTCGGCCGAAGCCATCGCCGATGCACTGGGCTGGCTGTCACAACAAGGCGTCAGCGTCGTCAACATCAGCCTTGAAGGGCCGCCCAATCGCCTGGTCGAAGCGGTGTGCCGCGCCGCTATCGCGCGTGGCATGATCCTGGTCGCCGCCGTCGGCAATGGCGGGCCAACCACGCCCGTCGCCTATCCCGCCGCCTATCCCGGCGTGGTGGCGGTGACGGCGGTCGACTCCCAGAACCGCGTCTACCTCTCCGCCAATCGCGGCCCGCAAGTGGCGTTCGCTGCTGTCGGCGTCAGCATCGAAGCAGCCGCTGAGGGCGATGAATACGAAGTGGTGTCTGGTACAAGTTTCGCGAGCCCCATCGTCGCCGCCGAACTGGCGCTGGCGCGGCGCGGCGCGGCGACGCCGACAACCGCCATCAACGCGCTTGCCGAGGGCGCCGTGGACTTAGGCGCGCCCGGCCGCGACGCGGTGTATGGCTTCGGGCGGGTGCAGTAATTTCCCGCGACGCGCCGACGAAAATCCCCAGCGCCTCCGTTGTCTCAGTGCAAGCCCCTTCGCGGGCACGAGAGGGACAACAAAAGGAAACGAACCATGGCGCTCTCAAAGCTTCTCTCCGCCTGTGCATTGGCCGCGGCGCTGTCACTGAGTTTCGCAGGCGAGGCCGACGCACGCCGCGACCGCGACAACAATCCACCCGGCCCGATCGGCGGGCGCGGCACCAATTGGGAAAATCCGCGCGGTCCCGTCGGCGGCCCTGGCGCATCGCCTGACCGGCATTGGCGGCGCGATCATGACGGCAATCCGCCCGGACCCGTCGGCGGCCCCGGCACGAACTGGGAAAATCCTCCCCGACCTTGGGGCGGCCCTGGCGCGTCACCGGATTATTGGCGTCGCCATTGGCGCCACACCTATTGGAGCGGCGTCGTGTGGGTGTGGCATCCGGTCAGCCTGTGCTGGTTCCCCGATCGCGACGGCAATCCGCCCGGCCCCGCCGGCGGCCCTGGCACCAACTGGGAAAATCCGCCTGGCCCCATCGGCGGCCCCGGCGCCTCGCCGGATCGGCGGGCTTGTTATTGAGGGGTGCTCTCACTTTTGACCCCCACCTAACCTCCCCCTTTCAGGGGGAGGAACAGGTAGCGCCTCCTCCCCCTGAAAGGGGGAGGAGGGGAAGGGGTCAGCGGGACCGACCAAACATCTAGCTCTGCATCATAAGCAGCGGCCGCACTTTCAATCCTCGTCACGCGGCCAGACATGACAACAGGCGGCAAACTCCCCCGCCCAACTCCCCCGCCGGCAACGGCGGGGTTTTTGTTGGAGGGGGCGAGCGTCCTTTATTGGCCCAATTGAGACGTTCAGCGATTTAGCGTTGGGTCATCGTAGGTCCACTCAGCGACCGAACGCTCTGGCATCGCATCTAGCAGAACCACCAGTCCCAGCCGGTCAGGACGCCCTCTCGATCCCCCTCCGAGCGTCGGAAAGCTCCGAGTAAGCACGGTCTGATCGCAAACCCAAGCGTCGATGCGCCTAGTGTGCGTCGCGTCCGCCGCCAGCGCACGCACCAGATAGAAGGCCAAAGGGCGTTCGTGGATGCGTTCGAGTCGCTCCCGCAGCACGTAAAGATTCTGATCGTCGGCGCGACTCCAGCTTCCCCGGCGCTCCTCGAGGACTAGCCGCCGGTGCTCAGCGAGCGCGGAAATCCTGTTGGACAGCAGTTGTTGAGCCAGATCGGGATACTGCTCGTCGTGCTCAACTCCGAGAAGTTGGCCCGCATCACGATCGCTCAGCGCGCGCACACTGGTGCGTTGGAGTCGACGAATTGCCGACGCCATCCGACGCGGCGTGGGCGCAAATGTTTGCTGCTCTGGGATCGCTGTGCATTCCGTCGATTGGACATGGGGCCGCTCCCAGGCATCGTTCGACGTGCCAACCATCACCAGGGGCGTGTTTACGGAGCTTGAACCCGCCGTGAGGGCGAGCAGCGTCGCGAAGAGGAGCAATCTCATTGCCTGGGATGATACCTATGACCATGCCACGGCCAAGGTCCGCTTCCGGCGAAATGCAGACCTCCCCCTACTCCACAATCCCGCTCTTCCATTCCGCGTCCCGGCGCGGCAGCGCGAGATAGCTTTCGCTGCGCATCTCCATCAGCCGCGAGGCCGTGCGTTCGAACTCGAAGCTCTGATCGCCGGCGGGATAAAGTTCCTGCGGCGGCGCATCGGCGGACGCCACCAGTTTCACTTTCGCTTCGTAGAGCGCGTCGATCAAAGTGCGGAAGCGCGCCGCTTCCTCGCGTAGCTTCGGGCTCATGCGCGGCACGCCTTCGAGCAACACGGTGTGAAAGCGCTCGGCGATTTCGAGATAATCCGCTGGCCCCAAAGGTCGCGCGCACAACTCCTCGAACGAAAACCGCGCCACGCCCGCCGCCTGGCGCTCCACATGCAAGGCGCGCCCGCCGACATCGAGCGTCAAGGCATGCGGGCTAGCGCCTAACGTCAACCGCGTCCACGCCTGCTCGATGGCTTCGTCCGCCGCCAGCCCCAGCGGCGCATAGTACACCGGCGCCGCCATCAAGCGTTCGAGCCGATAATCGCGCGGCCCCGCCACCGAGATGACGTCGAGCTTGTCCTTGATCATGGCGATAAAAGGCAAGAAGCGCTCGCGATTGAGCCCATGTTTGTACAAATCGTCGGGGATGCGGTTCGAGGTCGCCACGATCACCACGTCAGCGGCGAACAAGCGCTCGAACAAGCGCCCCAAGATGATGGCGTCGGCGATATCGGTCACCTGCACTTCGTCGAAGCAAAGCAAGTCCGCTTCATCCGCGACTTGCTTGGCCGTCTGCGCGATCAATTCGTCCTGGCCGCTGGATGAGCGCGCGCGCGCCTTGGCCATGAAGGCGTGGCGCGCCTGCATGAACTCATGAAAATGCACGCGGCGCTTTTTCTTCACCGGCGCGGCTTCAAAGAACACATCCATCAGCAGCGACTTGCCGCGCCCCACCGGCCCCCAAAGGTAGACCCCGCGCGGCGCAGCGCGGCCGCCGAACCAGTTCTGGCGTTTCCAATCGCCCAGTTGCGTCGCCAAAATCTCTAGCCGTTGCGCGGCCTTGGCCTGCTCGGCGTCGGCGATCAGTTCACCGGCCGCAACGCGCCGATTATACCCCTCAAGCAATGACGGCATCGGCGCGGGCCCACTCCTTGCCGCTACCAAGCGTGCGTCGGCGCCGCTGGCAAGGGGCTTTCCCGAGGCAGCAACTCATGCTTCCTTCCCGACCCATGACCCCAATGGACGTGGCCGCCGCAAATCCAAGCGAAACCGAGCGCGCCAAACACATCGTCGACGAACTGATCGAGGAGCGCGCGCCCAAGCTTTCGACAAGCCCGATATGGCCGATAGCGCGCCCGGTGCTCTATTCGCTGCTCAACTACAACAAGGCGGTCAGCATGGCCGACGCCATCGCGCCGATGGGCGGGCGCGAGGCGCTGGAGTGGCTGGCGGCGCTCTTATCGGTGAAGCTTGAAGTCAGCGGTCTGGAACACATGCCGAAATCGGGCTCGTTCCTGCTGCTCGCCAATCACCCGACCGGGATCACAGACGGCATCGCCATGTATGACGCGATTAAGCGCGTGCGCGGCGATACGCTGTTCTACGCAAACTCCGACGCGATGCGCGTCAACCCGCGTTTCGACGACGTGCTCATCCCGGTCGAGTGGGTGCTGGCGAAGCGCACGCGCGAGCGCACGCGGCTGACATTGAAGGCCACAGAGCAGGCCTTCGAGGCGCAGCGCCCGATCATGGTGTTTCCGGCCGGGCGGCTGGCGCGCGTGCGCGAGGGATTGCTCACCGATCCGGAATGGATGCCAACGGCCGCGAGCCTCGCGCGCAAATACGAGGCCCCGGTGTTGCCGGCGCATGTCTCGGGGCCGTACGCGTTCTGGTTCCACACCTTTTCGAAGGTGTCGCCTGAGCTGCGCGACATCACGCTCTTCCACGAACTGCTGAACAAGCAGGGCAAGACGTACAAGATTACGTTCGGGCCGCTGATCCCGCCAGAACATGTCGCGCGCGACTCCACAAGCGCCATCCGCAAGCTGAAGCACTACATCGAGCGCGTGCTACCCGAGGCGCCGGGCCAGCCCTTCGACCCCGAAGGCCCCGAGTGCCGATGGCGCGACCCTCCGCCCCCGCCGCCGAAGCTGGGGTAGCGACCACTGTAAGCGCTACTCATCGTCATAGTCATACTCGAAATGGCGCTGCTGATCCTTTGGGCCCTCGCCAACGCTGGACGCAGACGGTTGCGTCATGAGCGCAAGGCTAACGGCGACGCCCAGTCCAAGCGCCACGGCGAGCGCGACAAGCCCCGCGCGCTTGGCGTCCGCGCCAGGCTCATCGGCGCGACGGCGCTTCGCGCCGGTGATCATCGCAGGCAAGAGCGCGTCTTTGGCCATCACCGATTCCACGATCACCCCGAGAACGTGAACGGCCACGAGCGCCTGAAGCACGCGGAAGAGACCTTCATGGATTTCAGAAAGTTCAAGGCCCCATAAGCCGGCAAATGGACCCGCGCTTTCCTCGCCGCCGCTGAACAAGCCCGTGACGACAGTGCCGGCGGTGATGGCCAGCAACAGGAACACTGCCACGCCGCCGAGCGGATTGTGCCCGAGATGACGTTTGGGCTGCTGCATGAAAAGATCGCGCACGTGCGCAATGATTGTCGCGGGCCCGGCGGCGAAATCGGAGAAGCGAGCGCGTTCGCCGCCGGCGAATCCCCAGATCACTCGAAAGACAAGCAGGCCGGCGATGGCTTCTCCGGCGTAGCGATGGATGGTCGCCGCCGCGCCCTCCTCCTCTCCGGTAAACCAGGCGAGGAGGACTAGCGCGAGCAGGCTCCAATGGAACAATCGCGTCGGCAAGTCCCATACATGGACGTTGCGCTCAGCGACATCGGTTGCGGTCATGATCGATCCCCAGTGTTCGGGTTCTTGTTCCCCAAGCGCGAACTAGCGGCCGCCGCGTCCGCGGCGGCTGTCGTCGGATCGATCCGAACGGTCGCAGTCGTCGTCGCTTTCGCGCCGAAGCACCTCGCCGGTCCGAGGATCTAGGTACAACTCAACGCATTGTCCGGCGCGATCGTAGCCCTTCACCTCAACGGAGTTGGAATAGCGCTCGATCTCGACAACGCGAAATCCATCGGCATTCAGGCGCTGTTCAAGCGCACTGAGCGACAGCGGCTCGCTTGGGGTCTGGGCGACGGCGGCGGCGGGCGCTGCAAGGAGAACGCACGCAGCGGCGATGATGTGGCGAACGGTCATGGTGAGGCTCCCTCTTTAATGACGCGAACAGCGTCGGCTCGCCTGCTTTGTGCGGGATGCTCGCTGACATTCCCGTGACCGCGTCTGTCAGGTTTGCGTCAGGTTCGATTGGGACAATAAAGGGTCAGTCATGCCTCTTACTCGCCGCTTCCTGGTCCTAACCGCTTTGGCCGCAATGCTCGCGCCAACGGAAGCCTTCGCGCGGCGGGGCCGGGGTCGCGGCGGCGATCACGACGATGCGCGCGAAGCGCTTGAGCACGGGGAGGCGCTGCCGCTGGCGCAAATTCTCGCCTTGGCGCTAGGGGAGGTTCCTGGCGAAATCCTTGAGGTGGAACTGGAGCGCGAGCACGGACGCCTCCTCTACGAGGTGGAGATTCTTGCGCGCACTGGTGGGGTTCGTAAAGTGATCCTGGAGGCGCGCACTGGCGCGGTTCTCGGGGTGGAAGACGAACACTGATGCGGGTCCTGCTGATCGAGGACGACGATACAATCGCGGCCGATGTCGCGCAGGCGCTTTCGCGCGCCGGGTTCGTCGTCGAGCGGGCCGCCGATGGCGAGACGGCTTGGTTCTTGGGCGACACGGAGGATTTCGACGCTGTTGTGCTGGACCTTGGATTGCCTAAGCTCGATGGCCTCAGTGTTCTCAAGGGGTGGCGTGCCGCGGGCCGGCAATTTCCGGTGCTCATCCTCTCGGCGCGAGGCGCCTGGACCGAGAAGGTCGATGGCATCGAATCCGGCGCCGACGACTATCTCGGAAAGCCGTTTGAACTTGGCGAACTCACGGCGCGCCTGCGCGCGCTGGTGCGGCGCGCCGGCGGGCATGCAGCGCCCACCGTGACCGTTGGAAGGCTTTCACTCGACACGCGGCGCATGAGCGTGATCGTTGATGGCGCGCAGCATCGAATGTCGCCGCTGGAATACCGGATGCTCGACTATCTGGCGCATCAGCGCGGGCGCGCGGTGTCGGCGGGCGAGATCGCAGAGCATTTGCATGGAGCCGAGGGCGTCGCGGACGCCAACGCAATAGAGGCTCTCGTCGCGCGGGTGCGGCGCAAGATCGGCGCCGGCGTCATCGAAACGCGACGCGGCTTCGGTTACATGTTGAGCGAGACATGATCGCGCGTTCGCTGCGCTGGCGATTGCTCGCAAGCGCCGCAGCGGCCATTTTCGCGGCGCTCGCTGTGGCTTGGCTCGCGATGGGCTATTTGTTCGAGGCCCATGTCGAACGCAGCGTCGAGGCCGAACTCCTCCAGCATGGCCGGGACATCGTTTCGGGTCTTTCGCGCGGAGCCGACGGTCTGATCGCGGTTGACGCCGATCCCTTCGATCCACGCTTCGATCGCCCCTCAAGCGGGCTCTACTGGCAAGTCAGCGAAGGCGCGCACGTATTGCGCTCCCGCTCCTTGTGGGACGAGACATTGGCGCCCAACGAGACCGTTGGCGCCGGCGCGTGGATGACAGGCGACGTTGCGGGGCCCTTCGGGCAGAAGCTCGTATTCGTCGCGCGCCAAGTCTCGCTGGGGGAAAGCGGAGCGCCCATTCTGGTGGTGTTGGGCGCCGATCACGCCGCCGTCACCGCGGCGCGCGGCGAGTTCTCGCGCGATCTTGGCCTCTTCCTGGTGCTGTTGTGGGTCGTTCTCGCGGGCGCTGCCTGGGTGCAGGTGCAGCTGGGGCTGAAGCCGCTTGGCGAGGTGCGTGCGGCGCTTGGAGAGATGCAGAAGCATGCGGGCGCGCGCCTGCGGGAATCGGACTACCCCACGGAGGCCGCGCCCCTCGCACAAGCCATCAACGCGCTCGCCGATGCGCGTCAGCGAGACACTGCGGAAGCGCGCCGTCGTGCAAGCGACCTCGCACATTCCTTGAAGACGCCGCTCGCCGCGCTTGCCGCGCAAAGCAGGCGCGCGCGAGAGGCAGGCGCCGGCGACGCGGCCGATGGCCTGGACCGCGCCATCGAGGCCGCCCGCGGGGCGGTGGAGCGCGAACTCACACGCACCCGCATCGCCGCGGAGCGCAACGCCGAACCTAAGGCCGCGGGCCCTACCATTGATCAACTGATCGCTGTTGTGGAGCGAACCGAGGCGGGAGAGGATTTGCGCTTCGAGAACGCCCTGGGGGGCGTCGTGCTGCCGCTCGGCGAGTTCGCGCTGATGGAGTTGGCCGGGCCACTGTTGGAGAACGCGGCGCGGTTTGCGCGTTCAACCGTGCGCATCAGCGGAGACCGGACGCAATTTTGCGTCGATGACGATGGACCCGGCCTCGACGAGAGCGAGGCTGTCGAGGCGCTCGGGCGCGGCAAGCGCCTGGACGAAGCGGCGCCTGGCCATGGGCTTGGGCTCGCGATCGCGCGCGATGTCGCGGAGATGAGCGGGGGCGCGCTTGTGTTGGAGCGTTCGCCGCTGGGCGGCCTGCGCGCGCAAGTGCGCTGGGGCGGGGGTGACGGTCCTGAACAGCCCCCTAGAGCCTGCGCTCCACCATCAGCTTTTTGATCTCGGCGATCGCCTTGGCCGGGTTCAGCCCCTTCGGGCAAACCTGCGCGCAATTCATGATGGTGTGGCAGCGATAGAGCTTGAAGGGATCTTCGA
>CAYRHK010000080.1:0-9659 GCA_964423825.1 uncultured Terricaulis sp.
TACGCACCGTACGTTGCTCACTGCGCTTTTCGAACTTCCCCCGCACGATCCGATCCACATAGATGCCGGGAGTATGGATCGCGTCAGGATCGAGTTCGCCGGTCGGCACGAGGATTTCCACCTCCGCCACGCACTTCTTGCCGGCGGTCGCCATCATCGGATTGAAGTTGCGCGCGGTCTTGCGGAATATGAGGTTGCCCTCCTCGTCGCCCTTCCACGCTTTCACGATAGACAGATCAGCGACGAGGCCCGTTTCAAGGACGTACGTCTCGCCGTTAAAGACTTTCGTTTCCTTGCCTTCGGCCACCAACGTGCCCACGCCTGTCTTGGTGTAAAACCCGGCGATCCCCGCGCCGCCAGCGCGGCAGCGCTCGGCCAACGTGCCCTGCGGATTGAACTCGAGTTCGAGTTCCCCGCTCAAAAACTGGCGCGCGAACTCCTTGTTCTCACCAACGTACGACGAGACCATTTTTTTGATCTGCTTGGTTTCGAGCAGCAGCCCCAAACCCCAGCCGTCGACGCCGGCATTGTTGGAGATCACCGTGATCCCGGTCACGCCGCTGTCACGCAGCGCAACAATGAGATTTTCTGGGATGCCGCAGAGGCCGAAGCCGCCGCTCATCACCGTCATGCCGTCGAAGGTGAAGCCCTCGAGCGCCGTTTTTGCGTCCGGGTAGACTTTCTTGACCACGAAGCCCTCTTGTTAGTCGCCCCTGTTAGGCACGCTTGCGTCGGCGCGCAACGGGGTGGGCTGAAAAGCATCGCGCCGGCAGCTGAGCGGGCTGCCGGCGCTTTGTTTCGACCCTGAGGCGGATCGAGAACCTGGCCCCGGATCGAGCGAGGGACGAAAAATCGTCCGGAACCACGGGTGAGTAAATATGAAGCCGGTTGAACCGACGCTGAACGGGAACATCAGCTTCAAGGGAGTTCGATTTTCCAGTCAGCCATGACTGCCGCGCGATCGGCGTCGGGCTTGGCGGGCGGCCCTTGCGTGGCGCTCGGCGTACGGGAAAACCGCGGCGCTGGTGCAGGCTGTAATACGCCGTCGAGTTCCAGAAAGGCTTCGCGCGCGGCGTTGTGGGCGTGGGCCGCCGCTTCCGGCATGGTCAGCACCGGCGCGAAGCAGGCGTCGGAGCCTTCCAATTGCGCGGTCCACTCCGCTTGCGTCCTTGTTCTGATCACCTCAGCGATATGCGCCGACATCGCCGGCCATTGGGCGCGATCCATCTGCGCGCTGAACAACGGATCATCGCTCAAACCCAGTTTCTGCAACAGCAACGCATAAAACTGCGGCTCCAGCGCGCCGATGGCGACAAACCGCCCATCCGCTGTCTCGTATACGTCGTAGAAAGGCGCGCCGCCATCGAGGAGATTGGCGTCTCGCTCATCGCTCCAGATGCCAGCGCCGCGCAGGCCGAACATCACGCTCATCAGCGACGCCGTACCATCGGTGATCGCCGCATCGATCACTTGACCCTTGCCTGACCTAACGCGTTCCAGCAGCGCCGCGCAAACGCCGAGCGCCAAGTAAAGCGCGCCGCCGCCATAATCACCCACGAGGTTCAGCGGCGGCGATGGCGGCGCGCCGGCCCGCCCCATTGCGTGCAGCGCGCCCGACAGCGCGATGTAATTGATATCGTGCCCAGCAGCGTGAGCAAGCGGCCCGGTCTGCCCCCATCCCGTCATGCGCCCGTAGACAAGCCCGGGATTGAGTGCGGCCATCTCGTCGGGTCCGAGACCCAGCCGTTCCATGACGCCGGGGCGAAACCCCTCGATCAGCACGTCGGCCTTTCCGATCAGCGCCTTGGCGAGCGCAACATCGCTTGCATTCTTCAAGTCGAGCGCGATTGAGCGCCGCCCGCGCGCGGTCACATCGAACTTCGCCCCGCCGCGGCCGCCCTTGCGGTCGATGCGCACCACGTCAGCGCCCATGTCAGACAACAGCATGCAGCAGAAGGGTCCGGGGCCAATGCCCGCGAATTCCACCACTTTCACGCCAAACAAAGGACCCTGAGCCATGCCCGCCTTAACCTTGCTCGTTTGCAGCCAATGCCTGAGGCCCTATAGCCCAGTTCGTCGCTCTCGTCGCGGCGCCGGAGCGTCAACCTTTGCGGACTGTCGTTACTGCCCCTAATGCAACGGTTGCGCGTGCGGCGAAGCATCGACTTGCGGCGGCGGGCATTGAATGCTGCGAGCCTTTCGGACCCTGCGAAATCGAAGTCTCGCTGCTTGCCGCCCCAGCGCAGCCGGTGGCGCTTGCACGGCTTCAGGCAAGCAGCCTCGCCACCGTTGCCTGCACACAATCTGATTTCGACGGCGTGATTGCACTCGATGCGCCCTCGCCGCAGTTGGCCCAGCAGATCGCCGCCTGGGAGCGTATCGCGATTGGCCGCGAGGAATTTGTGCGCAGAGCGGCGACCGCGAAGGGTCTTGGCCTGCCGTTGCCGGGGGGGGGTAAGAACCACCCGATACATGCGCTCTTTGTCGGACCAGCGAATCCCTTGTTCCTAGCGTTGCAGCGAAGGTTCACTGAGTTAGCAGGCGCCGTTAGCGGCACCCACTCTTCATGCATCGGTCTGGACCATCTGCATGACCAAACCTTTGACGCAGTGATCTTGAATGGCGCCGACGATCCACAAGGTGCTCTCTCATTTTGCGCAGCGCTCAAGCGAAATGCAGCGTTGTTCGACCTTCCAATCATGGTTATGGCGAAGGCAGGCAACGACGACTTCAAAGCATCGGCGGTCGAGCGCGGCGCCAGCGTGGTCCTTGACGTCTCAGAACCACTTATTGCCCCGATCGGCTGGCTCTTCGAGACAATTCGGCGCGAGCGGATCCGTCGGGTGACGGATGGCGGGCTGCGGGCGCTACGCGACTTGATGGGCGATCCGCGCACCGGTCTTTGGCGCGCTGAAGCGTTCGAAGCGCACATCGATCGCATGGTTGACGACCACCAGGCGTTTGGTCGCCCTCTGAGCGTTGCAGCGCTCCGGCTATTGCCTGCCCCGGGGTCGCGCGCCCCGGCCAATGACACTTGGCGTAACGTCAGTTTTGAGGTTGCGGGCCTGGTGGGGCGGCTCGTTCGGGAAGCAGATTGTGCAACGGCGTTCAGCCATGATCGGCTTGTGGTCGCCCTTCCAACGGCGAACTTGAAGTGCGCGCGTCGCACTAGTGGGCGAATTGCGTCGGTCGTCGAGTGCACCTCGTTCGCGCCGGCGGGCGCCTTTCCCAGCCCGGTCGTGCTCGAGCAAAGCGTCGTTACCCTAGGACCGAATGAAAGTGGGTCCGCGCTAATAGCGCGAGCTCTGAGCGCCTTGGCGCCCGAACAACTTTCGGCCTAGGCCGCTTTTCGAGCCGCTATCTTCGCCAGCGCCTCGAGTACGCCGCGCAGCGCCTTGAGCCGCCCCGTCGCATCCGGCCACCCCCCCTGCACGACCAGCTTCCCGTCCGGGCGCATCTTGAAGTCATCGGGGCGTTCCTGGACGTAGCGCACCAACGACAGCGGATCTGGGAAGCCCTGTTCGCGAAACGTGAGCACAGCGCCCTTTGGTCCGGCATCGAGCTTTGCGATTGCGCAACGCCGGCAAAGGCTCTTCAGCCCCGCCACCGAAATTAGTTGGCCTGCCTCCGGCGGCAGCGGCCCAAAGCGGTCAATTAGCTCCGCCGCGAAGGCTTCTCGATGTTGGTCGAGTTCCAGTTCGGCCAGCCGCCGATAGAGCGCCAGGCGCACGTTCAAATCCGCCACATAGTTTTCCGGTATGAGGACTGACGCACCCACATTGATCTGAGGAGACCATGCCTTTTCGCTCTCGGCTTCGTCGCGCCCCTCGCGCAAAGCCACAACCGCTTCCTCGAGCATCGATTGGTAGAGCTCCACGCCAACTTCGCGAATATGCCCCGACTGTTCTTCTCCCAACAAATTTCCGCCGCCGCGCATGTCGAGGTCATGGCTTGCAAGCGTGAAACCGGCGCCGAGATTGTCGAGCGAGGACAATATCTTCAGCCGTTTTTCGGCGCTGACAGTGAGCGTCTGTTCCGGGGCCGTAGTCAGGTAGGCGTAGGCGCGCAGCTTCGAACGCCCGACGCGGCCGCGGAGCTGATACAACTGCGCCAAACCGAACATGTCGGCGCGGAACACGACCAGCGTGTTGGCACGCGGTATGTCCAGCCCCGACTCCACTATGCTCGTAGACAGCAAGACATCGAAGGCGCCGTCGTAGAAATTGGTCATGATCTCGTCGAGCTGGCTTGGCGCCATCTGACCGTGCGCGACCGCGAACGTGACTTCCGGCACGTTGCGCCGCAGAAACGCGGCTACCTCATCTAGGTCGCTGATCCGCGGCGAGACAAAAAAGCTCTGCCCACCGCGATACTTCTCCCGCAGCAGCGCTTCGCGGATGGTGAGATCATCGAAGGCCGTCACATAGGTGCGCACCGCCATGCGGTCGATTGGCGGGGTGGTGATGAGGCTCATCTCACGCACGCCCGAGAGCGCGAGTTGAAGCGTGCGCGGGATCGGCGTCGCCGATAGGGTCAGCGCATGCACCTCTGCTCGCAGATCCTTCAGGCGCTCCTTGTGCTTGACGCCGAAGTGCTGCTCCTCGTCGATGATCATGAGGCCCAGGTCGGCAAAGCTCATGGTCTTGGACAACAGCGCATGGGTGCCGACAACGATTTCGATCGTGCCCGCCGCGAGCCCAGCCTTGGTGTCGTTAGCGTCCTTAGCCGCAACTAGCCGCGATAACTGCCTCACTTTGACGGGAAGGCCGCGAAAACGTTCGGCGAACGTGCGGAAGTGCTGACGACAAAGCAGTGTTGTCGGAGTCACTACCGCCACTTGCTTCCCGCTCATCGCGACCAGGAACGCCGCGCGCAGCGCCACTTCCGTCTTGCCAAATCCCACATCACCACAAATCAGGCGATCCATGGGCCGACCCGAGGCTAGGTCAGCGACGACGTCGTCAATCGCGGTCAATTGATCGTCGGTTTCCTCGTAGGGGAACCGCGCGCAAAACTCGTCCCAAAGGCCTTCTGGCGGCGAAAGCGGCTCGGCCTCGCGCGTCGCTCGTTGCGCGGCGATCCGCAGCAGCTCTTCCGCCATGTCGCGTAAGCGCTGCTTGGCGCGCGCTTTGCGGCTTTGCCACGCGACACCACCCAGCTTGTCCAACTGGGCGTCAGCGTCTTCCGAGCCGTAACGGCTAATCAGCTCTATATTCTCGACGGGAAGGTAGAGTTTGTCGCCGCCGGCGTAACTCAAATCGAGGCAGTCGTGCGGAGCGCCAGCGACGTCGAGCGTTTTTAGGCCATCGTAGCGGCCGACTCCGTGATCCTGGTGCACGACGAGATCGCCGGGGCTCATCGCCGCTGCTTCGGCAATGACGGCGGACGCCTTCCGCCGCTTGCGCGCGCGCGCCAAGCGGTCGCCGAGGATGTCTTGTTCGCACAATATGGCGAAGCCGGCGGTTTCAAACCCGTGCTCTATCGGCAGGACCGCGAGCCCGTGCGCCCCTCTGGGGAGCGACGCCGCCTCTTGCCAGTCCATCACGCGCACGATGGCCTCGACGCCGTGATCGGAAAGAACGCCGCTGAGCCGTTCCGCCGATCCCTCCGACCACGCAGCGATCAGTACACGCTTGGATTTTGAGACAAGCGCGACGAGCTGGGCGGCCGCTTCAAAGACGTTGGCGTCCGCCGTCTGGCGTTCTGGTGCGAAGTCGCGTCCCAACCTACCGCCGAGATCGACCTGATAAACCGCCTCCGACGAAAAATGCGTGAAATGGCGAACGCAGCGGTCGCCCAAAGCCATTTTCAGTGCAGGCTCGTCCAGATAAAGCAAGTCAGGCGCTGGCGCACGGAAAGCTGTGCCGCCGCGCGCGACTGGGGCTGTGCGCCGCGCCTCGAAGTGATCGTGCGCGGTGTCCACGCGGTCGCGCAAAGCTTCGTCGGCAAGCGCATCGAAGGCGACGAGCGCGTTGGGGCCGACATAGTCGAACACACTATCGAGGGTGTCGTAGAAGAACGGCAACCATTGCTCGACGCCCTGGGCGCGAATGCGGGCGCTGACGCTGTCATATGTCGGATCGCTTACGGTTCCGTATGATTGCCCGAAGCGCTTGCGGAAATGCAGTACCGCCTGCTCATCCAGAAGCACTTCACTGACCGGCGTCAGCAAGGCCAATTTGCTCTTGGCCTTTGATATCTGGGTTTCGGGATCGAAAGTGCGAATGCTCTCGAGCACATCGCCAAAGAAATCGAACCGCAACGGCTCTGGGAAAGCGGGCGAATACACGTCGATCAAACCGCCACGAACCGCGAACTCGCCAGGCGCGCGTACGGTTGAAGCGCGCGAATACCCATTGACGACGAGATAGGTCTCGAGTTCCTCCATGGAAGCTTCAGCGCCAGCTTCGGCAGCGTAGGCGGCCGCGCTCAGGCGTGCTCGCGGCGCGGTGCGTTGGGCGACACCGGAAGCGGTGGCGACAACCAAAAGCGGTTCATCCTTCGCGCCGCGCCGGGCAAGTTTCACAAGTGCCGCGCAGCGCTGCGCCGCCACGGGCGCCGCTGGCGAGATGCGATCATACGGCAGGGTATCCCAGGCCGGCAGACGCAGGGTCTCAAGCTTGGGCGCGAAAAACTTCACCGCGGCTTCGAACTGAGCCGCTCGCCCCTCATCGCGCGCGACAAATAGCGTCACGCCGCCACGTTGCGCCGCGACGGCGCTGAGCGCGGCGGCATCGAGCCCTTCCGGCGCTCCCACAACGGTTGTCGCCTCAGGAGCGCGCGCGAGCGCCTGCGCGAGCTTTTCGGAAATCGGCAAGTCAGCCACGCCCTAGATCTCCGTTCATGGCTTGGATTTCCGCCAAGAGCTCAGTCTGGTGAGCCTCGGGCGGCGATGCTTGCCCCACGATCCAGGCGTACACGTCCTGATCCGGCGCCTCCAGCAAGGCAGCAAACGAGTCGAGGTCAGCCGCGCTCATTGACGCCAGCCTCTGATCGGCAAAAGCGCCTAGAATCAAGTCAAGCTCGCGGAAGCCGCGGCGCCAGGCGCGAAAACGAAGCTGCTTGCGGCGATCGTCCATGGGAGCGTCAAATGAATGGGGCGCGGCGAAAACCAAAGGGGGCAGGCCTATATCGCATATGCTAACCGCTGTCAGCTTCGGACCCGATGACTGAATCGCCAGCTCTTGCCGCGCTCTTGGCGCTCGCACCCACTCCAAAGGGCATGCGGCGCGATGCCATGGCGCTGGCGGCCAAGGTGGCGGGGGGGTGCCTGGCGCGGGATTTCATCTTTCTGCCCCCATCCGGCGCCATAGACCGGCGCTTGCGGGTCCCGATCGCCGAGGCCCAGGACGGCGACATCGTCACCATTGAGGCGGAAGTCGACGGGCACATTCCTGCCTACAAGAACCTGCCCCACCGCATCCGCTTGCGGGACGAAACAGGTTTTTTGTCGGTAGGCTATTTCCGGGGCCACGAAGAGATGCTTCGGCGCATGTGGCCGATTGGCCAGACGCGCCTAGTGAGCGGCAAGGTCAGCATCTATGACGGCATGCGCCAGATGCTTCATCCAGACCATGTGGTCGATCCCGCCAAGGGCGATGCGCCGCCGCCGGTGGAGCCGGTTTATCCACTCACGCAGGGCCTCACCGGACGGACGCTTACCCGCATTATTCACGGTGCGCTCGATACGGTCCCTGAACCCCCGGAGTGGCTGGAAGCCTCCACCGTGCGCGCCCACGACTGGCCGGACTTTCGCACTGCGCTCGAACACATCCATCGTCCCACCGCGCCGGAGGATGTTGCGGCAGAGGGCCCGTTCCGCACGCGGCTCGCCTATGATGAACTCTTCGCGCGCCAGTGCGCGCTGAGACTGCGCCGGCAGTTGCGGCGTAAGGATCCGGGTCGCGCCATCGTCGGCGACGAACGCTTCACGTCGAAGATGATCGCGAGCCTCCCTTATGCGGCGACCGGCGCTCAGCAGCGCGCGGTCAAGGAGATTTTCGCCGACATGGCTGAGCCCGCGCCGATGCTGCGCCTGCTCCAAGGTGACGTCGGCTCCGGAAAGACGTTGGTGGCGGCGCTGGCGATGGCGCGCTGCGCCGAAGCCGGCTTACAGAGCGCGATGATGGCGCCGACCGACCTGCTGGCGCGCCAGCACGGCGCGACCTTGGCCCCGCTGCTGGAGGCCGCCGGCATCGGCATGGCCGTGCTCACAGGCCGTGATAAGGGCAAGGACCGCGCGCTCCTGATGCAGCGGCTCGCCAGCGGCGAAATCACCGTGGTTGTCGGCACCCACGCGCTCTTTCAGGAGGATGTGAGCTTCAAGGACCTCGGCCTCATCGTCATTGATGAACAGCATCGCTTCGGCGTCTCTGACCGCCTGCGCATGGTGAGCAAGGGGTTTGCGCCGCACGTGTTGGCGATGAGCGCGACGCCGATCCCGCGCACGCTAGCGCTCTCTATCCATGGCGACATGGACCTCTCGGTGCTCGACGAAAAGCCCCCAGGCCGGCAGCCGATCAAGACCGCGGCGCTGCCAACATCGCGCATCAGCGAAGTCATCGACGCGATTCAGCAGGCGCGCAACCGCGGCGAACGCGCCTATTGGGTGTGCCCGCTCATCGAGGAGAGCGAAGCCGTCGACCTCGCCGCCGTCGACGATCGCTATGCGAGCCTCAAGGAGCGCTTCGGCGCCGGCGTGGAGATCATGCACGGGCGCATGACGCCGACGGCGCGCGAAGCGGCGATGGAACGCTTCCGCTCGGGCGCGTCCTTCCTGATGGTCGCCACCACTGTGATCGAAGTCGGCGTCAACGTGCCGGAAGCCACCATCATGGTGATCGAGCAGGCCGAACGCTTTGGCCTCGCGCAACTCCATCAATTACGCGGACGCGTCGGGCGCGGCGACAGACAGGGCGCCTGCGTGCTGTTGTGGCGGCCCCCGCTGGGCGAAACCGCGAAGGCGCGGCTCGATGCGCTGCGCCGCAACGATGACGGCTTTGCCATCGCTGAAATCGACTTCCAGATGCGCGGCGCCGGCGATCTCTTGGGCACGCAGCAATCCGGTCTGCCGCCATTTCGCCTCGTCAGCCCCGAAGCGCATGCGGGGCTCCTCGGCGCCGCCGACAAGGAAGCGCGCCTCGCAATCGAACGCGATCCATCCCTCTCGGGCGAACGCGGCGCTGCGCTGCGCATGGTGCTCGCGGTTTTCGGCTACGCGGAGGCGGCGGAGCTGGCACGGAGCGGATAGCCCGCTTGCAATTCTGCGCCGCCCGCGCTTTCTCCCCCTGCCATGAGCACCCCCGCCCCCGTCTCGGCCTACATCCGCACCAAGAACGAAGAGCGGATGATCGCCCAGGTGATCCAGGCCGCCCAGCAGGTCGTGGCCGAGGTGGTGATCGTCGATTGCGGCTCCACCGATAGAACCGTCGCTATTGCCGACGGCCTGGGCGCGCGCGTAATTAAGGCCTCTTGGCTCGGCGGCGGCAGACAAAAGCGCCTGGGCGAAGACGCCGCCCGCAACAACTGGCTCCTCGATCTCGACGCCGACGAAATTGTCAGCCCTGAGCTGGCCGGTGAAATTCGTGCGCTGTTCGCCGATGGCCAGCCCGAGAAGCCGATCTATGAAGTGTTGCTCGCCACCGCGCCACCGATCGGCC
>CAYRHK010000081.1:0-9601 GCA_964423825.1 uncultured Terricaulis sp.
GATGGCGGTGGCGGCGATGCCGCACTCATTGATTGGCGCATCGAAGCAGCGTTTGGCGCCGTATTTCTGCTGCAAGTGCTCGGTGACGCGAAAGACGCCGCCAAAATAGCCGACGTCTTCGCCGTAGGTGAGCACGTTGGGATCGCGGCTCATCATCACATCGAGCGCCGAGTTGAGCGCCTGGATCATGGTCATGCAGGGCATGGTTACGACCTCACCTCATCGGCTTGCTCTCTCAAATGCCACGGCATCTCTTTGTACACATCCTCGAAAATCGTTTGCGGCGCGTGCGCACTTTCCACGCTTAGCACCCCGACTTTCTCAGCCTCGCGGCCTGCCGCGCGCACCGTCTCCAGCGCTTCGTCCTGAGCAGCCTGGTGCTGGGCGTCGCTCCATTCTCCGAGCGCGATGAGGTGCTGCTTCAGGCGCTCGATGGGGTCGCCGAGCGGCCAAGCGCGGCCTTCGTCGGCGGGGCGGTAGCGCGCGGGATCGTCGCTGGTGGAGTGCGCGCCAGCGCGGTAGGTGAAGTGCTCAATCAACGTCGCGCCGCCATTCGAACGGGCACGTTCCGCCGCCCATTTGGTTACAGCGAAGACGGCCAGAAAATCGTTGCCGTCGACCCGCAGCGGCGGCAGTCCATAGCCCACCGCGCGCGCCGCGAACGTGGTGTTCTCGCCGCCCGCGATGCCTTGAAACGAGCTGATCGCCCATTGATTGTTGACGACGTTGATGATGACCGGCGCCTTGTAGACGCTGGCGAACGTCAACGCGGCGTGGAAATCGCCCTCGGCGGTCGAGCCTTCGCCAAGCCATGTGGACGCGATACGGACATCACCGGAATATGCCGACGCCATCGCCCAGCCGACCGCTTGCGGCACTTGCGTCGCGAGATTGCCGGAGATCGTGAAGAACCCGTCCTGCTTCGAGGAATACATCACCGGCAATTGCCGGCCTTTCATCGGATCGTGCGCGTTCGAATAAATCTGGTTCATCATGGTCACGAGCGAATAGTCGCGCGCGATCAAAATCCCCTGCTGGCGATAGCTCGGAAAACACATGTCCGTGCGTTCGAGCGCCATCGCTTGCGCCACCGACACCGCTTCTTCGCCGAAGCTCTGCATGTAGAAGCTGGTTTTGCCCTGGCGCTGCGCCCGATACATGCGATCGTCGAATGCGCGCGTTACCAGCATGTACTTCAGGCCGCGGCGCAACGTCTCGGGATCGATGTGCGGCTGCCAGGCGCCCAGCGCGTTTCCTTCCATGTCGAGGACACGGATGAGCCCATAGGCATAGTCGCGCAATTCGACGCCGCCCACGCTCACATCGGGGCGCGGCGTGTCGCCAGGTTCAGGAAAGGACCAGCCGCTGAAATCTGGCTTGTCGCCCGGTCGCGCCCGCGGCGTCGGAATGTGCAGATCAAGCGCGTTCGACTTGCGGCTCATGGCCTCTCCGTTCCCCCTTGCGCGCCGCGGCAAGGCGCGCACGCACGATCTCGTCAGCGGCCCGGTGTGGCGTCAGCCCTTGGGCGTTCGCGACCTCAAGCACGTGAAGCAATCTTTCCGGAATGGCGTGCACACGCGCCTCAACCGCCGCTTCGGCTTCGCCGAGGTACTCCGCCGAGACATTGATGATGCCGCCAGCATTGACGACGTAGTCTGGGGCGTAGGTGATGCCGCGCGCTTGCAGGCGGTCGCCGTCAGCTTCGGTTTCCAACTGGTTGTTGGCGGCGCCGCACACGATTGGCGCGCCGATTTCAGGAATCGTCCGCGCGTTCAGCCCAGCACCCAGCGCGTTCGGCGAAAACACGTCGGCGGCCACGGCATGAATGCGATCGACAGAGGCAATCTCCGCGCCGAGCGCCTTGGCGCGTTCAAGGTTGGCGCTGTTCACGTCCGCGACGATCAGTTTCGCGCCCGCTTCATGCAGCAATTTGCACAAGCCGAAGCCCACCGCGCCGACGCCTTGCACGGCAACGGTCTTTCCCGCGACGGCGCCGTACAGCAGCGCTTCAATCGACAAGAACACGCCGAGCGATGTCCACGGGCTTGGATCGCCGCCGGCCTGGCCGTGTTCCTTCGGGATGCCGGCGACATAAGTCGTGCGCGACGCGATCGTGCGCATATCGGACACCGAGGCGCCGACGTCCTCGGCGGTGACATAGGATCCGCCAAGCGCCTGCACTGCTTCGCCAAATTTCTGCAGGCACGCCGTGCGATCGGCGCCCATTCTGTAAATCACCGCCTTGCCGCCGCCCATCGGCAATTCGGCCATGGCGTTCTTGTAGGTCATGCCGCGCGAGAGCCTCAGTGCATCGGTGAGCGCATCGGCGTCGCGCTCGTAGCGCCAGATGCGGCAACCGCCCCCAGCAGGACCGAGAGCAGTTGAGTGGATCGCGATGATGGCGACGAAGCCAAGCGCAGCGTCCTCCACGAACACCACGCGTTCGTGACCATCGAACGAAGCGTGAGCGCGATATTCCATCATTGGATCGGCTCCCCCAACAACAATTGGCGCGCGAAACGTCCCGGCGGCGACCCGAAAGACAAAACGCCGTCATGATAGCGCTTCAGGTTGAACCCAGCGCCCCAGGCCGCCTGCGCCGCGCGGCGGGTCTCCAGGTGCTCTTGGAAGCCGACGAAATAGGTCGACAATTGCGTGAACGACAGTTGAGCACGCCGCCACTTGCCTGCCGCTTCCCGCTCCTCCTGGAACGCTGTGTGCGTCAGCAGATGCATCATGTCGTCGCGGCTCATGCCATCGACGTGAATGGCCTGGTCGATGATGGCGTTGGTGATGGTGCGCAATTGCACCTTGAGCTGCGAGAGCCGATAGAGCGGGTCGTTGGCGCGGAACCCCTGCTCGACCATCATCTCTTCAGCATAAACCGCCCAGCCCTCGACGAACGAGCCGGACGACAAGACCGCCCGCAGCGTCGAGGGATAAGCGTTGGCGTGCCAAAGCTGCACGTAATGGCCGGGCGAAGACTCGTGCACGGCGATGTCGAGGATGCCGCGATTGTTGTACTCGCGCAGAAACGAGGTCGCTTGGTCCTGCGTCCAATCGTCGGGGATCGGCGAGACGGCATAGAAGCTGCCAAGATCGCGCTCAAGCGGACCAGGCGCATCGAGATAAGCGACGGCGAAGCCGCGTTGAAATTCCGGCATCAGGATCACGCGGACAGGCTCTGGCGGCATGGTGATGACAGCACTGGCATTAAGGAACGCGTCCGCCTCGGCGACGCCCGCCGTCGCCGTCTCCACCAAACGATCACGCGCCGGGCGATCGGCCGCCGCCAAATCCAGGGCAGCGCGGATCGCTGCCTGTTGCTGCTCGGGAGTTGGGTTGTCCGGCGTCTGCGGCGCGTCGGCGCGGCCCGCCAGTGCGAGTTTGGCGACGCGGTACATCTCGGCGCGCACGCTGACTACCGCAGCCTCGGCGCGACGGCGAATTTCCGCGCGCGAGAGATCCGACATCAAGGTGTAGCCAAGCTGGCGATCGAAAATTGCGGCGCCGACGCGGAAATCCGCCTGTGCGGCAGGGACGAGCGTGGTTTCGATCCAAGCTTGGTGCGCATCGACGGCAGTGTTGAACGCCACGATAGCGCGCTCCAGACGCGTCTGTTCGTGAGGTTCGAGCATACCTTTGTGCGGCTCAATCATGTCCGTGACGATGCTCTTCAGCCCGCGGTTCTGAGCAGCGTATGTCTCTGCATGCGGGGCGGGCACGCGTGCGGGCTGCAACTCACGGCGGGCCTGAGCCAGTAGTCCCGGCAATTGCTCCATGCGCATCGTCGCCGAACGCAAACGCTGCGGCAACGGCGCGAACTCGCGCGCCATCAAACTGTACAGCGCGCCGCCAGCCAGTGATTGATAATAGAGCGGGTTCCAGGCCCAATTCTGCAGCGTCTCGGTTTGCCAGAGCTGCGCTTCGAGGGCGTTGCGCAGCAGCGCCGCATCAACTTGATTGGCACGCGAAAGCGCGCTGGCGTCGATTGCTTGCAGCGCGCGAAAGGTGCTTCGTCCAAACGCGAGTTGGGCCGCACGTCCGCGCGCGCTTACGTCATCCACGCGGCTGTCGAAGCGATGTTCGCCAATACCCGTCGCGCCGATCGGCGACAATGCAAGTGAGCGCTGAAGCCAACGCGCGGCGAGCGCAGCGAACGCGCGGTCAGCACGGTTTTGTGACTGCGCTTGCGCGCCTGCGGGGAGCATCGGGACGAGCGCGCTTGAACCGAGCGCTAGCAGGGCTCGGCGTCTGGACAGGTTCATGGCGGCGTTTGCCTCCCAGGCATTGTTTATGTGCCGCCGTGTAGCCTCAGCCTCGCTTCGGTGCAAGAACTGCGCGGCCGGTCGATCAATATTGCTCGGCTGACCAGCCTACAGGGTGAATTATGCCCTCAGAGGCGACCCCCGAGACCGCTCACTTCATGCATTCGAGCACAGACAGTTCGCCAAGCCGCGCCCCGAACGCCAGAAATCCTCGTAAGCGCTGAGCACCGTCGCGGGGGACTCGCCCACTTGCGATAACTCTTCCTCGTCGAGGCTGCACACACGTATTGCACCGGAGACCGCGACGGTGAATTTTGGCGTCGCGAGTTTGCGCGCACGTACTCCGGGGTCCGCCGCAGACGATAGTACACGGACCCCAAGCTCGTTTGCCGCCGCCGCCGCCTCGTCGCACGTCTGTTGGTAGTCGGCGTCGCTGATAGACAGTGCTTCCGCGTACAAGGCGCCCCGGCCCACCGGCATGAAGCGATTGAGCAAGAGAAAGTCGGCATCAAACGCGTGGACCAAGCGCACCAAGCCCGCGCCGTCGACCTGGTTTCGCGATGAAATGACCGAACTCACCGACGCCGACATGCCCAGTTCGCGTACGAGCGCTAAACTGGTCAGGGCTGTCTTGAGTTCGAACCCGCCGGTCAGGAACCTATAGGCATCAGGTCGCTGAGAGGGGATCGAAAACTGAAAGTTGACGCGCCCGGTGTTCGCAAAATCCGCAAGCGCCGCCGGGGCGAGGTCGCACCCGTGGGTGACGACGCACACGTCGGCAAAAGAGGCAAAGCGGGAGACGACGTCGCGAAAGCTGCTGTGAGCGGAGGCGTCTCCGCCGGCTAACGCGACCGTCACCCGCCTGGATTCGGCGAGTGCTCGCACGAACTCCACGGTCTGGGACAGCGTCGTCTCGGACATCTCGGCGTGGGCTGCTGGCGGGGTCTCGCGCCAATAATTGTAGCAGAACCGGCATTTGAGCTGACAGCTTTCCGTCAGCTCGATCCAAACGATCACGTCAGCCACGGATTTTAGAGTTCAGCCACACCACAATTGGCGACGTCGACGACGCCGCAATTGGCGACGTCAGTCACCCCACAATTGGCGACATCGACAACGCTGCAGTTAGCGACGGCAGTCAGGCCGCAATTGGGTGAACCGCAATTAGAGACATCATCGGCGCCCATTGGGGCCAATCGTGCGCCATCAAACCGGGAAGCGATCACGCGGGCGGCGGACTTGGCCTCAGCAACCAATGCATCGAACTCATGAAGCGACATCAGCCTCTCCTTTCGGACGCCAAAGCAGGCGCACGCCCTGGTTGGGCAAAATCGCGTCTTTGGCGATCCAGGTCAACATGTTTCCGTCTCGTTGCGCCTGGGCTTCTTGCTTGTGCAGCGGCTCCATCCAGCAAAATACCGCATCCTTCGCGTGATTGAGCACCTTGATCTCGAACTGCTCCGCGGGAAACTGGTACACAGTGAAGATGTCGTTGGCGAGCAAAGGGAATGTCTTCGACATCCTGACTTCGATGTTCGCTTCGCCTTTGCCTATGATTGGATGCTGAATTGTGACCCCGTCCTTGCTGTATATCTGCTGATCTTCGAGGTCGCGGTTTTCGCCGTTGATGTTGATCGAACGAAGCAAAAAGGTGGGTGACGGCGTCGGATACCGACTTATCAGGGTCTGCTTGGCGCCGGTTCGGTTCACGACCTTTGAGCGGACGGTCATCTCGTAGCGCAGCCGGGCGCGATCATCGGTGAGGAAGAGTTCAATCTCGTAAGCGAAATGCTCGTAGTACAGTGACGTTTTCGTGACGTATTTCTCAACGCTCTCGATGATGCGCTCTGGAAGTTCTGTCGTGATGGTTTGGCTGTAGCGACGATAAGACACCAAGATGAAACAGAACATCAAACTGACGAAAAGCGACACGCCGAACTGAACCAGAGGGCCGCTGTATGGCGTCTGGGGAATGAGAGACAGCCAGTTGGTGCGTGTTGCGGCGAAATAGGCGCCGACGCCGAACGCCAACAGCACAAACAGGCACGAGAACAGCGCGACAAGGTACTTGTCGGTCACGTAGGCGCGCAGGCTGTGGGCGAAGACCATCGAACTAACCGCCGCCAGCAACCAGATCGCGGGGTTGATGATTTCGCTGAGGCCTAGACCTGAGATCACCACGCCAGAAAACAGAACGAAGGACGTGCCGCCGTTGCCAAAATAGCGGAAAACGCTTGGGAACAAGCTTTCCGCCGACAACTCGAAGCGATTTGACATCGCGTGGCCCCCTTGGATCGGCACCCTGTCACAAGCTGGCTTTGGAGTTCAAGAGGAGACCGCGAGCGCGGCCGCGGCGGCTTTCGCCAAGATACTTTCCTCATCGGTGTCGAAGGCCAAGACTTCAAATTCGCCGAGGTGGCTGAGCCGGGTGGCCACCTCATCTCGGGTCGCGGCATCGTTCGCCCCGATGCCGCCGGTGAATACAAGCGCATCGAGGCCGCCAAGCGCTACGGTGTGCGCCGCCACTGCTTCCGCCACACGCGCAACAAACACTTCAATCGCAAACCGCGTCTCAGGCGCTGGAGACGCGCGCAGCACGCGCATGTCGCCGCTCAAGCCGGACAACCCCTTCAAGCCCGCGTCGCGGTAGAGCATCTGCTCCAGCGCATCGGTTCCCAGCTTGCGCGCGAGATACAGAACCAGCCCGGCGTCGAGCGCGCCCGGACGCGTCGCCATCGGCACGCCGTCCAGCGCGGTCAAGCCCATGGTGGTGGCGATGCTTACGCCCGCGTTCATGGCGCACAGGCTGGCGCCGCTGCCTAAGTGTGCGGCGATCACGCGCCCGCGGGCAAGGTCGGGTCGCGTGCGGACCAAGTGCTCGGCGACAAATTGATAAGAGAGTCCGTGAAACCCGAAACGGCGCAGCCCCTCGTTATAGAAGCTGGTCGGCAATGCAAAGGTCTGCGCGGTGCGCGGCGCGGTCGCGTGAAAGGCGGTATCGAAACATGCTATTTGGGGCGCACTTGGGAACGCGACCTCGAACCGGCGAATGGCGTCGAGATTGGCGGGCTGATGCATCGGCGCAAAAGGCGTCAGCTCGGCGAGGCGCGCGAGCACGGCCTCATCGACCACGGTCGGCGCGGTAAACACCGCGCCGCCATGCACGACCCGGTGGGCAATCGCGCGGATGTTCCACTCGTGCGCTCGTTTCTGCAGCAATGCCTCCAGCAACACAGAAGCCTCGCCGGCATCGCGTGCGACGACACGGCTCGTCGGTTCGCCGGCGATCACGAGCCGCGCGTCCGCGCCAATGCTTTCGACTTCGCCACGCAAGAGCGGCGACAAGCGTTCAAGCCCAAAGACCGCAAACTTGAGGCTCGATGAGCCTGCGTTCACAGTAATCACGACCTCGCCCATCAGTCGCGCGCCATCGCCGCCGCGTAGAGAACCGCGAGCGCGCATGACGCCAGCCGCGTGCGTTGGCTGTCGGCGCGACTGGTCAGGATAATCGGGAGGCGCGCACCCATCACGATCGCAGCCGCCTCCGCATCACCCAAAAAGGTCAATTGCTTCGCCAGCATGTTGCCAGCCTCGAGATCGGGCACGAGCAACACATCCGGATCGCCCGCGACGGCGGAGGCGATGCCCTTCTCCTTGGCGGCATCCTTGGAGATGGCGTTGTCGAGCGCCAACGGCCCGTCGACGATGCAGGCGCCGAGTTGGCCGCGCTCGGCCATCTTGGAAAGGCACGCGGCATCGATGGTGGCGGGCATCTGCGCGTTCACCGTCTCCACGGCCGCCAGCACCGCCACCTTGGGAATAGCGTCGGCGCCATTGAGGGCGCGAAAGAGCTTCGCCGCATTGCGAACGATATCGGCCTTGTGCGCCAAGGACGGCGCGATGTTGATGGCGCCGTCGGTCACCATGAACGGCTTGTGGTAGTCGGGATCGTCGAACAGGTAGATGTGCGACAGGCGGCAGTCGCTGCGCACTTTGGGGTTGTCGAGCACCGCGTGCAGCAGTTCGTCGCTGTGAAGCGAGCCTTTCATCAACGCCGCAACCTCGCCGGCCGCAGCCAAGGCGCAGGCGCGCGCGGCCGCCTCATGGCTGTGTTCAGCTTCGACCAGGCGCCACCCCGCAAGGTCAACGCCGGCCTCCCTGGCAGCGGCCTCGATCCGCGCCTTTGGGCCCACCAGCACCGGTTCGATCAGCCGCTCCTCAGCGGCCTCCGCGACGGCTTTGAGCACGCTGGCCGATGCGGGATGGGCGACCGCCGTGGCCAGCCGCGGCGCCGCCTTCGCCCGAGAGATCAAATTGTCCATCAAACGCATGGGCTCGCCCTTCGGGGCCAAATCTGGGGTCGTTGGGCCGCTTATAAACCCCTCCGAGGCGGGTGAAATGGATTCCAGCGACTTGATGAGGCGCCCGCGCCGCCCCCTACTCTCGCTTGCTCTCGCCTCCGCCTTCCGCTAGAAGCCCCGCTTCGTTTTTTCCCCAAGAGCCACATTCCGAAGGCGCGCACTCATGGCCGGCATTGTTCTGAACGTCGAAAAGCGCGAGCGCACCGGCACTGGCGGCGCTCGCGCGACGCGCGGCGCTGGCCTTATCCCTGGCGTCCTTTATGGCGGGCCTCGCGGCGCCGTGCCGATTGAGGTTAAGGCTGCCGACGTGAAAATGGCGCTGCGCTCAGGCAAGTTCGTATCGCACATGGTCGAACTGAACCATCAAGGCGAACGCCAGCCGGTGATCCCGCGCGACATCCAGTTTCACCCCGTGTCGGATGAGCCGATGCACATCGACCTCTATCGGGTCGAGGAAAACTCGGTGATTTCCATCGACGTCGTCGTGCACTTCAAGAACCATGAGCAATCGCCGGGGTTGAAGCGCGGCGGCGCGCTCAACGTTGTGCGCCACACCGTGAAGCTAAAGGTGAAGGCCAACGCCATCCCCGAAGAACTGGTGGTCGACCTCGCCGGCACGGACATTGGCGATTCGATCCACATCAGCCAAATCAAGCTGCCGGAGGGCGCTCGCCCTGTGATCCAGGGCCGTGACTTCACGGTCGCCACTATCACAGGACGTAAGGCTGAGGCCGAAGCCGCGCCGGCCGCCGCCGAGGCCGCCGCGGCGCCGGCCGCTGCCGCTGCACCGGAAAAAGACAAGAAGTAAAGGCGCCGAACCCGTTCCTCGGGTAGTCTGCGCTGATGCTTCTGCTGGCGGGCCTCGGAAATCCTGGCGCGAAATACGCGGGCAACCGCCACAACATCGGCTTCATGGCCGTGGACGCGCTGGCGCGCGCGTATGGTTTTGGGCCCTGGAGGAAGAAGTTCCAG